>CAZZPR010000031.1:0-30819 GCA_964655655.1 uncultured Desulfobacteraceae bacterium
GTTAAAGAACATGAACTACTTACAACGCATTTGCAGATTTAAGTTACTTGAAAGCTCTATAGATTAATCTGAGATAACAACCTGGGCTTCCGGCCCTGAATCCAAGCTTAATTATTACATATTAGAGGCCGTTCCGTCAAGAACAATTTAAAAATCGTCGCTTATGCCCTTGCCGGGTTTTGGTCCCTCGTCCCTTTCTCTTTTTTCCTCTTCCTCCTCTTCTTCACCAAATCTCTTTATCTCCTCTGCGAGTTCCTGCAGCTTTCGGTCCACCATGTAATTCACAGTGCCCTTGGGGAAGGTGCCGTCCGGTTTCACGGCCCCTGCTTTTTTGCCGGTCAGAATCTCTATGCCCTGGTCTATGGTCTTGACCGGGTATATGTGAAATTCCCTTTTTTCCACCGCGCTTATTACGTCCTTGCGCAGCATAAGATCGTTTATGTTGGCCTCCGGGATAATGACGCCCTGTTTTTTGTTCAGACCTTGGCTTTGGCAGCAGTCGTAAAAACCTTCTATCTTCTCGTTGACTCCGCCTATGGCCTGCACTTCCCCCTTCTGGTTGACCGATCCGGTAACCGCTATATACTGTTTGATTGGAATCCCTGAAAGGCTTGAAAGCAGGGCATACAATTCCGTGGAAGAGGCGCTGTCCCCGTCCACCCCTGCGTAGGATTGCTCAAAGGCGATACTCGCGCTCATGGTCAGGGGTTTCTCCTGGGCGTATTTTTTTCGAAGGTATCCGCTGAGGATAAGAACGCCCTTGTTATGGGTGTTTCCGGACATATCAGCCTCTCGTTCAATGTTGATAATGCCTGTACGTCCCATTGAAGTGGAAGCGGTTATCCGGGTGGGCTTTCCAAAGGAGAAATCCTCCAGGTCATAAACAGAAAGCCCGTTTACCTGCCCAACTTCTTCTCCGTCCACGTCAATCATCAAGGTGCCCCTGTCGATCATCTCCTGAATATATTCTTCCACCCTGTTGGACCGGTACATCCGTTCCTGTATGGCCTTGTCCACATGCCTGCCTTCAACAGTGGGTGCGCCCTCATTGCCGGCCCAGTAGTCCGCCTCCCTTATCAAGTCGGCAAGGGCCGGGAAACTGGTTGATATCTTTTCCTGCCGCTCGGTCATTTTCACCGCCTCTTCGATGAGTCCTGCCGCTGCCGTCCTGTCGAAGGGCCTGAGTTCGTCCTTTTCCGTTATCATTTTTATAAAGCGGGAGACCTGGTGAATGCTGTCCTGATTTTTGTCCATGGAGGTGCCGAAATCCGCCCGTACCTTGAAAATCTTTTTGACATCCTCGTCGAAGTATAAAAGCAGATGGTAGAGATAGGGGTCCGAGATAACTATTACCTTTGTATCCAGTTCTATGGGCTCCGGCTTTAGCCCGCTGGTGGTAAAAAGATAATAGGGGTCATAGGTCTGTATCTCCAGTTTCTGGCTTTTCAAGGCCCTTTTTAAGGCGGGCCACACACCCGGCTCCATAATTGCATCCAGAAGGTTGAATACCAGGTATCCCCCGTTGGCCTTTAGCAAAGATCCTGCCTTGATCTTGCTGAAGTCGGTCCTCCATACACCCGAACGGTCCACAACCCGCTCAATGCTCCCGAAGATATTCTTGTATGTGGGATAGCTCTCTATAATAACCGGTGTTCCCTTTTGCTCGCTGTTATCCACAATTAGGTTCACCCTGTAAGGTTGAAACCAGTCGACCTGGGGCAATAAGGCAGATAAATCCAATACCTGCTGCTGCCCCTGACCCTGGGGCTTGAAAATATGGAGGTTGTCCGCCATATCGTTCAGCATTGAGTCAAGGTACTTCTGAATTTTTTCCTGTTTGTATTTATTTTTCAGGGGATCCATCCTTTGAGAGGCTCGATCCATGAACATGGCACGGTCCATTTTGTCGATCTTTTCCTGAACATCCTTCTGAAGGTCTCTCAGGTCCAGGAATATTTGCTCTATCTGTTCTTTGAGCATGGAATACTTTTTCTTCAGCTTTTCGAATTCCTCCCTGGGATATCTGCCCCTTTCCACCATGGACTCCACCTGGTCTATGGGTGTAGGGTTGCCGTCAATCAGGGGCATGACCTCCGGCCTCTTGTACTGACCAAGCTGTACGTCCACCAGGGTAAACCCTTCGTCTTTTACCTTCTGATCAAGGTCTTTGAAAAAGCCCTTGGCCTTCTGCTCATAGGTCTCTGTAATCTGCTTCTTGGCATTGATGTATTCCTGGCTCTCGAAAAATTGGGGGATTTCCTTTCTCAGGGAATCCACGAAAGACTTTACATTCTCCCTGAAGGCCGACCCGGTTCCCCCCTTGAAATGGAGCAGGACCGGGGCTTCGGGATTTTTAAAGTTGTTTACATAACAAAGATCGTCAGGCACCTGGCCCTTTTTGGATATTTCATTGAGCAATTTCCTTACCGTAGACATCCTGCCGGTTCCCGCGGCCCCGGTGACGAATACATTGTACCCCCTCTTTCCCATGCCAATTCCGAATTTGAGGGACTCAACTCCCCTTTTTTGGCCTATAATCTCCTTTAGGCCCTCCAGCTCATTCGTATTTTCAAAGGGCAGGTCTGCAGGATTGACCCGCCACCTGAGTTTTTCTGCCGGAACTTCGGCATAAAACTTTTTCCTGGGCATCTGAAGCCTCCTTGCTTATAAACAGCACCTATCTTAGCCGCACCTTGATCTTCCGTGGTTCCCGGGGCTCAAGTTTGGGCATTACGATTTTCAGGGCTCCCCTGCTATAGGTTGCCTTTGTCCCTTCTGCCTCAACCTTGCAGGGCAAACGAACCATCCTGGAAAAAAAGGAATATTTCCTTTTGATGTTTATTCCTTGGTCGCCGTCCTTGATCCTCTCTTTGCCCGTTTTTCCCTTTATGATCAACCGGTCCTTCCTCAAGGTTATATCCAGGTCTTCTGAATCAATATCGGGCAGGCTCGCGGTCAATGTGAGGGTGTCTTCCGATTCTTCAAGCTCTACGAGGATTCCGGGCTCTCCTTCATTAGGAAATTCACCTATACCGAACCCTGAATGAAGCCGGTTGAAAAGACGATCCATTTCCTTTCGTAATTTTTCTATCTCCTGATTTTTCCACAGGATCAGTCCGGGCATATTTAACCTCCTTTAAATTGGTGGTGCCCATAGTTTTCCAACGGCTTAATTTTAGGTGCACCTTTTTTTATATGCAAGAAATTTGTTGCATAAAGGAAAGACAAACAGGGCCAGCATACACCAAAATTGTAGATTTATATCACAGGGTTTCACAAAAATGTCATTTATCCCCGGAAAACCTCCGCGGATTTTAAGCACAATTTTTGCATTTTAAAACCGTGACTGGATACCAGTTTTATGTTACTCCCGAATTGTAGCGAAAAATGTTGAGGTCCGATTCGGTTTTTTAAACCAAAAGACAGGCTTTTTTCTTGGTCCAAGGTCGTGTCATTCGCCTTTTCACAAGATGGCCAATCTTTTTCCTTGAAAAGAGATAATTTTTTTATATTGTGCCCTAAAAAACCCGGATATTGTCTTATGGCTAAATCAATAAATTTAACACTCGCCCTTTTTTACTGCAGGCAAACCCCGCAGAGCTCCGACCGTGACAGACAGCTTCTGGAAAGAAAATACGGATCAAGGGTTCGTTTTTTCCCATTGGCCTGTAGCGGAAGAATAGAAAAGGAAATGATCCTGCGTTCCCTGGAGGAATTTGCCGATGCGGTCTATGTTATTGCCTGCCCTGAAGGGGAATGCAGGTATCTCCAGGGCAGCCTGAGGGCAGGAAAAAGGGTAAAAAACATTAAAGAGATTATAACAAATATCGGGTTTGAGGGGGAAAGAATAGGACTGGTGATGAACTCCGGGGCGGAGAAAAAATCCCTTGCCGCATTGACCGAACAGATCATAGGCAATATCTCACATCTGGAGCAGCTGCCCTTTTCCAGCCGGCATTCTGAAGCAAAAACCGCTTATCCCATACAGGGGCACCGAAATAACCGTAAAACTGGCTGAAGGGACAGGAGTCCGACTATGCCTGCCAAATACATGATACAAACCAAAGAGGAGCCAAACAGGTTCAAGACCATCAGCAAGTATGGCATTATAACCTGGAGCGAGGGATGCCTTCGCTGCCCCGATTGCGTCAAGAGGCAATGTATTTATGATATATATAAAAACAGGGCTTTAGATATAACCCAAATGGTGGATTCCATAGACAATCAGTGCATGAGCTGTCTCAGGTGCGTACAGGGCTGCCCCATGGAACTGTTTCAAAAATCAGCCAACCCGGAATACCAGGACCTCGGGGACGAATACTGGAAACCGGAGACCATAACCGGACTTTGGTATCAGGCGGAAACAGGCAAGATACCGGTCTCCGGAGCGGGATATCCGGGGCCCTTCACCGGCCCAGGCTTCGACTCCATGTGGACGGATATGTCTGAGATCGTAAGGCCTACAAGGGACGGTATACATGGCAGGGAGTATATCAGCACGGGCATCGATATGGGCGGAACACCGCCGTTTCTCTCCTTTGACGGGGAGGGCGAAACAGAGGATCCTTTGCAGGGTGTAGTGGATATCCCTCTTCCCGTTGTACTAAAGATTCCTGATATCGGGTCAGTGAGCCGGGAAACCCTTAAGGGATGGGTCCTGGCAGCGAAAAATCTGGGCATCTTCCTGTTGATGCCCGGCAAGATGTTTTCAGGGGATCTGCTTGAATTCAGAGACCATATAATCCCACGGATCTCCGGGGACCTGCAGAGCACTATGGGCAAACTGGAAGGGTTCAGGATGGTGGAAATTACCGCTGAAAAAAACCTTGCTCCCCTGATGCAAGCCCTGAAAGAGGCATTTCCATCTATGTTGGTGTCCTGCAGGATACCTTTAAAATCCGGTTTTGAGGAGGAAGCGCTTTCCCTTCTGGACCTGGGTATATCCGTTATTAATCTGGAGGCAACCCGGAACGGCCGGGACTTGGACGGCGGGGGACTGTTCATAAAAGACTGCATTCGCCGGGTTCATCTTGAAATTCTGAAAAAGGGCGTGCGCGACAGGGCAACAATTCTGGCCGGAGGGGGCATAGCCATGGCCGAGCATGCGGCAAAATCCATCATCTGCGGTGCGGACGGAGTTGTTGTTGATTTGCCCATCCTCATCGCCCTGGAGTGCCGTATGTGTATGCGCTGCGTCAAAGGCCTGCCATGTCCGGTGGAGATAGAAAAGGCAGGGAAAGACTGGGTGGAGGCAAGGGTCAGAAACCTGCTTGGTGCATGGCACAACCAGCTTCTCGAGGTAATGGGGGCCATGGGAATCAGGGATGTGCGCAGGCTTCGGGGAGAGACCGGGAGGGCCATTTTCTTTGAGGATCTGGACAGGGAAACCTTCGGTTCATTGAATCAGTTAAGGGAGGGTCATGTCCTTGAATAAGCCATTGCCGGAAATAGTTGAAACCCCATCCAGGTTCAAGAACCCTATAGCCAAATATCGGCTGTTCCGCACCAGTCAGTGCATTGGATGCGGAAAATGTATAGAGATATGTCCTTATGGAGTGCATGTTGACCGGGGCGGCGTTATCACCAAGCACCACTACCGGTGCATAGGTCCTGAATGCCCCAACCCCTGTTACCAATCCTGTCCGGCAGGGGCACTCAGGATAAGCCTGAACCCCACATTCGAAACCCTGGGGGACCTTCGCTGGCCCCCTGATTTGCTCCTCAGTACCTGGCATATGGCGGAGACAGGCAAGGTCCCCCCTGCCGGACTGGAATACAGGACCGGCGCATCCGGGGGCGGTTTTGATAAGTTGCGCCTGGTGCTGCCCCCGGCCGATAAGGCTCTTTCATTGCCGGATGAAGAGATAGATGTGGGTATAGAGCTGAACCGCAGGGATGATTCATCTTTCCGGATAAAAACGGGGGTTCCCTTTTACGGCGGGGGCATGTCATACGGGTCGGTGAGCATTATAACCATGCTCAGCAGGGTAAGAGCCGCTGAGGCCATGAACACATTCTGCTGCACCGGGGAAGGCGGATACCCGGATGAATTGAAGCCCCATGACGATCATGTAATCACCCAGGTGGCAACCGGGCTTTTCGGCGTTAGGGAGGAAACCATTCAACGGGTAAAGATTGTGGAATTCAAATATGCCCAGGGCGCAAAGCCCGGTCTTGGCGGGCACCTCCTGGGAGACAAGGTAACGCCTGCGGTGGCGAATATGCGAGAAGCGGTCCCGGGCTATCCGCTCTTTTCTCCTTTTCCCTTTCACAGCGTTTATTCGGTGGAAGACCACAAAAAGCACGTGGACTGGATTAAGTCCATAAATCCCCGGGCCGTTATAGCGGTAAAGGTGTCAACTCCCACGGATGTGGATATGGTGGCGGTGGGCAGTTATTATGCAGGGGCCCACATAATATACCTCGACGGCAGCTACGGCGGCACCGGGGCCGCGCCGGATATAGCAAAAAAGAACATCGCCATGCCCATTGAATACGCGGTTCCCATGGTGCACAAATTCCTGGAGGAGGAAGGAGTCAGGGACAGGATAACGGTAATAGCGGGCGGGGGCATAAGAACACCCCACGACATCGCCAAGATAATAGCGCTGGGGGCGGACGGCGTATGTACCGGCACCTCCGAGCTGGTGGCCCTGGAGTGTCTGCGCTGCCACAACTGCGAAAGCGGAAGGGGTTGCGCCAGGGGAATAGCCACTACAGACCCGGAATTGACCAGGCTGATCGACTTGGAATGGGGTACCCGGCGCATCATAAACCTCTTTATGGCCTGGAGAAGCGAATTGATCAGGATATTAAAGAGGCTTGGAATGAAAAGCATACAGGAGCTGGTTGGAAGAACAGGCTGCCTGGTGCATCTGGATTATATGAAAGACCGGGCATTGGAATAGGGCCTATATTCGGGGCCGAATATTATTTTTTTGGGATACTTGGATTCAGGTATAATAATGAAAAAAGCAAAGTTGATCCAGGATATAATAGATTCCAGGAAACACTTGCGGGCTCCCTTCAGCGGTAACATCAAAAAGGAAGAAGAAGGGGGTTGCGGGGTAACAGGCTTTGCCTGCAGTATACCGGTAAAGGGCAGGCACATCTTTGAGCCTTCCAGGCAGATGCACAACCGAGGCAACGGACTTGGAGGCGGCATAGCAGCCATGGGCCTTGATCCGGAAGCGCTGGGGGTATCAAGGGAAATCCTTGAGCAGGATTACATGATACAGGTTGCCGTATTGGACAGGAATGTACTGGACGATCTGAAAAACCGTTATATCGATCCCTGGTTTGACATACATTCCAGCCTGGATGTTCCCCATATAAGGGATTTTAAGGATATCCCCGGTCTTGTGGCAAGGCCTCCGGGCATATGGCGTTTTTTTATACGGGTGAAACCGGAGGTACTGGATGATTTTGTTGAGAAAAACGGCCTGTCCCGGTTAACAAGCAGGCAGGCGGAGGATGAATTCGTCTACCGGAACAGCTTCAAGATCAACAGGCGTTACTATGACGTCTCCGGCACCCAATCCGCTTTTGTCGTGTCCCATGGCAGAAACTTTCTTATCCTCAAGATAGTGGGGTATGCGGAACAGGTAGTTGAATATTACCAAATGGAAGACCTTAAAGCCCATATATGGCTCGCCCATCAACGCTACCCTACAAAGGGAAAGGTCTGGCATCCGGGGGGAGCACATCCTTTTATCGGTCTCAACGAGGCCCTTGTGCACAACGGTGATTTTGCAAATTATCACTCTGTGGTGGAATATTTGCGGCAGAGAAACATACATCCCCTTTTTCTTACTGATACAGAGGTTTCGGTTCTGCTTTTCGACCTTTACAGCAGGGTCTACGGTTATCCCCTGGAATATATAATCGAAGCCCTTGCCCCGACCATGGAGAGAGACTTCGATCAATTGGTACCGGAAAAGCAAGGGATATACAGGGCGATTCAGGCCACCCATATCCACGGATCGCCGGACGGCCCCTGGTTCTTTATCATCGCCAGAAACGATGCGGACAGCAACCGTTACCAGCTTATAGGTGTAACAGACACGTCCATGCTTCGGCCCCAGGTATTTGCCCTGCACGAAGGCGATATAAAGTTGGGCCTGGTATGCTCAGAGAAACAGGCTATTGACGCCACCCTCAAAAGTCTTTCGAGAGAAGACCCCCGAATAGGGACAGTAGCGGACAGGTATTGGAACGCCAGGGGCGGGAGCCATACGGACGGAGGGGCTTTCATATTCAACCTGGACGAAATATCTCCCGGGTTGCCTGAAAGGAGCCTTACGTGCACGAATAAATTCGGAAATCCGGTTGCCGTACCAGAGGAACCCCCGTATTTATCCTCTCCGGTTCCTGTTGCAAGCGAAAAAAGCGGTCCGGATATAGGCCATTTCTTTAATAACAGTGAGCCGGAGAAGCTCTATGAATATGTAAAACAGGGAATCGGGCACTGGGATCCCGGCACACTTGCCCGTTCCCTTAAAGAGATTAAAAATTACGCCTCAAAGGGCGAACATCACTTCCAGGCGGCATTGTCCGCTCTTACCTCTCTGGTCGATCACCGGTATGCAACCTTCAAAAATAAAAGGCGTTTCGTGCTTCATTTGGCAAATGAAACTTTGAACGGTATCCTCCGGGCCTGCCCCCGGCTGGACCAGGAGACCGAGCGCAAATTCCGGTTGATCAGCCTGGAAACCAGGGACCTTTTAAGGAAACCCGGGAAAGGCGAGGAGGTACTTGTAATTGATTCATCCCTTTTTCCGCCCGAAGGAAACGCAAGCGACGGCCGGTTGATGGCCGAGGCCTTTCACATGGGATGGGGGCGGTTTATAGTATTCGGTCTCAGGGGACAGCGTTTCCACGGCTGCGGCCTCGGCCCCGGCTCCGGGGAGGCAAGGATAGACATATTCGGAAGCTCCGGTGATTACCTGGGTTCCGGGATCGACGGCCTTTCCATATACGTCCACGGCAATGCACAGGATCAGGTGGGCCAGATAATGAAATCCGGTAAAATGGTAATCTATGGTGATGTAGGCCAAACCTTTTTATACGGCGCCAAGGGAGGGGAGGTATACGTAATGGGAAACGCCGCGGGAAGGCCCCTGATAAATGCGGTGGGGAGGCCCCGGGTGGTTATAAACGGCACCTGCCTGGACTATCTGGCCGAATCATTTATGGCGGGTGATCCTCTGAACGGAGGAGGATTCGTGATATTAAACGGTCTGGAGCTGGATGAGCATGGACGGATACGTCCCCTGGAAGACCCCTATCCTGGATCCAATTTGTTTTCCCTGGCCTCCGGAGGAGCAATCTACATAAGGGATCCCCTCGGCAAGGTAGATAAGGAGCAGCTTAACGGAGGGGAAATCGTGGATATGGAAAACAGGGACTGGTTTCTTATACTGCCGTATTTGAAGGAAAACGAGGAACTTTTTGGAATCTCCGTGGAAAAGGATCTTCTTGCTATAGAGGGAAAGGCAAGGAACCCCCTTGATATCTATAGAAAGGTGAGACCCGAGGAGACCGGGATCGAGGAATCCGGCCTGGAGGAGTGGGGGGAATGCTGAGCAAGAGGATTATACCCTGCCTGGATGTAAAAGAGGGTAAGACCACAAAGGGGATCAAATTCAGGGACAATATCGACGTTGGAAATCCCGCGGAGATGGCAAGATTTTATTGCGAACAGGGTGCGGATGAACTGGTTTTTTATGATATAACTGCCTCCAGTGATCACAGGGACATAGTAATTGATGTAGTTCGCAAAGTGGCCATGGAGATATTTATTCCATTTTCCGTGGGGGGCGGCATAAGGGGTATAGAGGATATGTATAAAATCCTTTCCGCCGGGGCAGAAAAGGTCAGCGTAAACACCGCGGCGGTTTTGAATCCCGGGATTATACACGAAGGGGCCAGGAGATTCGGAAGTCAGTGTATCGTCCTGGGCATGGACGCCAAAAGGGTGGCTCCCACCGAGAAGATCCCTTCCGGGTATGAGATCGTAATCCACGGGGGCCGTACATATACAGGAATCGATGCCCTGGATTGGGCTGTTAAGGCCCAAAACATGGGTGCGGGAGAGATATGCTTGAACTCAATCGATATGGACGGCACTCAACACGGTTACGAGACCCGGCTGACATCCCTCATTTCCTCCAATGTAGAAGTCCCGGTTATAGCCTCCGGAGGTGCGGGCAGCATAGACCATCTACATGATGTGCTCACAGAGGGCATGGCAGATGCCGCTCTTATCGCCTCTATAGTCCACTACAATATTTACACAATAGAGCAAATCAAAAAAGAGCTGAATGCACGGGGCATAAAAGTAAGAATGACCTGGTAACCCCGACCCTGGGATAGGCCAGGAAGATCCAAATTTTTGCCGGACAAAAAAATACTTTGCCCTGGTGCTATTTATGTGCTAATTTTTCCGTCACGGTCACAAATTGCAACCGGTACAAATTATGGAATTCCAAAACAGATTAAAATCAGGCAAGTTTCCGGTGGTTGCCCAGTTCGAGCCGCCGAAGGGTGTGGATGTCTCAGGCGTGTTGTCGAACATCACCAGGGTAAAGGGCAGGGTCGCCGCCGTGGTTGTGCCTGAAATGGCACAGGCCGTAATGAGGATGAGCGCCCTTGGTGCAGCCGCCTTGATTGAAGGCCATGGAATGGAGACCATAATGCAGGTCTGTACCAGGGACAGGAACAGGCTTGCCCTCCAGGGTGATTTACTTTCCGCTTACATGCTGGGAATAAAGAATCTATTGGTAGTACCTGCAGAGGAGATTGTATACGGCGATCATATCGATGCCAAGACCATAGCCGACATCGACGAGTTGACCCTTCTGGGAGCCGTCAACAACCTTCAAGGAGGCTCCGATCTTGCCGGTATGGAACTTAAGGGATCCCCTGAATTTTTCACCGGCTTCTCCCTTAAATCGGCCAAAAATGAAATGGCTTTAAATGCGGAACTGGATCTTGCAAAAAAGAAGGTGAAAGAAGGGGCAAAATTTGTTATAACACCCCCCGTCTTTGAGCTAAATAGCTTTAAGGGGTTTATGGAAAAGGCCCGAGACCTTGGCGTACCGGTAATCGGCACCGTTTTTCTGTTGAAATCAGTTGGGATGGCCAGATATATATCCGCCAACATTCCCGGTGCAAATATCCCGGAAGACACTATTTCCCGCATCAGGAAAGCCCCTGACAGGATCTCCGAGTGCATTAATATAGCGGGGGAATTGATTCAAGGGCTTGGAGAGCATTGCCAGGGCGTTCACCTGGTTACCATGGGATGGGAAAACAGGATCCCGGGAATTCTGGACGCTGCCCATATTTAGTGCGAATTTATCTGAAGACATTTTAACAAGCCTAAATCGCTAAAACAGGAATAGGTTATGTCTACACCACAACTCATTTGCCTTTATGTGTCTCTCGCGGTTTTTTTGGCGGGGCTTATCTACAAAATTTATTCCTGGCTCTCCGCCAGGATAGGCCCTGAAGATATCTCTGCACCGAAAAGGTTCTCCACGGCAATAAAGTCAATAATCCTGACCGTATTCAGCCCAAAAATATTGACCCTTCTCAAGGTTTTTGTGCTGGATATCATAGTGCAGAGAAAGGTGTTCAGGGAGGACCTTCTGAGATGGCTGGCCCATATATTTATATACGGGGGCTTTACATTACTGCTTCTCATGCACGCCCTGGATTTCCTTATAACCAGTGCCTTGTTTTCTTCATATGCGCCCACATTAAATCCCTTTATGTTCCTTAGAGACCTTTTCGGCGCCCTGGTTATAATAGGCCTGGCCATGGCTGTCTATCGCAGGTTCATCCTCGGGGCCCCGCGGGTGAACACCAGCCCCATGGACCACTATGCCATAATAATTCTGGCGGTCATAATGCTCTCCGGCGTTTTCCTGGAAGGGGCAAAGATCAGCTCCTTTTCCGAATTCAAACAAATGGCGGAAGACTACGCGGGCCTGGAGCCGGGAGGGGAAGAATTTAAGGCCCTTGCCGCCTACTGGGTCAAGGATTACGGAACAGTCGCCCCGAAGATAAAGCCCCCGTTTGACCCCGGGGCCCTGGAGTTGGGGAAAGAATTCAACGAGATGAGCTGTGCATACTGTCATTCCAGGCCCCAGTGGGCCTTTATAGGCTACTCCGTGGCCAAGGCCTCCAGCTCCGTGTCTTTGGCCATGGACCAGGCGGGAGCTCCCTCCATATTATGGTATATTCATTTTCTGGCCTGTCTTGTGGGGCTTGCGTACCTTCCCTTTTCAAAGTTTTTCCATATGATAACCTCGCCCTTGAGCCTGCTTGCAAACAGTGTAATGGACAACCAATCCCTTCCTGCCAACAAGGCAACCAGGCAGGCCCTGGAGCTGGACGCCTGCATGCACTGCGCGCAGTGTTCTTCACGGTGCTCCGTAGGCATAATCTTCGAACATATACATAACCTCAACATACTTCCCTCGGAGAAAATAGGGTCATTCAAATCACTGGTTCACGGAAAACATGTGGAATTGCGGACAGTAACACAGGGCGCATATCTATGCACTAACTGCAGGAGATGCACGGATGTCTGTCCAGCAGGTATAAACCTCGAGGAACTCTGGTTCAGCATGAAAGAAAATCTCCTTAAAAAAGACACACCAGAGTTTCTCATGCTTTCCCCGCTTTCCTTTTACCGCGGGCTCAGGAAGGAAGATATCCCGGAAGAAGAATATCAAAAGCCTATAGAAAGAGCAAAAGAGGCCATATCCTCCGCATGCGAGCTGATGGAAGAAAAGGAAAGGCCTGTCACTCCTTCCAAGGGGCTGGCCCTTTCGGACCAGGCAAGCACCTTCAGGGATTGTTTCGGGTGCCAGACATGCACAAACGTTTGCCCGGTAGTGGCAAATTACGAGGATCCCAAGGAGAAACTGGGAATGCTGCCCCATCAGATAATGTACGCCACCGGCCTGGGCATAAAAGACCTGGCCTTCGGCTCCAACATGTTATGGGACTGCCTTACCTGCTATCAGTGCCAGGAACAATGCCCCCAGGGAGTAAAGGTTACCGAGGTCCTGTATGAATTGAAGAATTTGGCCATAGCAGAGGCGGGAGAAAAGAAATGAGATATGCGCTTTTTTTGGGATGCACCATACCTGCAAGGTTAAAACAATATGAGATGTCATCCAGAGAGGTACTATCAACACTGGGCGTAGAGCTCGTGGATATAAAGGAATTCAACTGCTGCGGGTACCCCCTAAAAAACAAGGATTTAAAGGCGTCCATCCTGGCATCAGCCAGAAATATGGCCCTCGCCCAGGAAAGGGGGCTGGATATGCTGGTCCTTTGTCAATGCGGTTTCGGAATGCTTAAATGGGCTGATTACCTGCTAAAGGAAGATTCCTCCTTTAGGGAAGAAATAAACAGGGCCCTCGCAAAAGAGGGTCTTGCCTGCAAACCACAGAGCGGGATAAAGCACCTGGTCTTTGCCCTTTATCATGACATAGGCCCTGATGTTATAAAGGAAAAGATAACCAAGCCCTATGACGGCCTGAAGATAGCAACCCACTATGGATGTCACGCCCTCAGGCCCAGCGAAATAACCCAGTTCGATGACCCTGTAAACCCTACCATACTGGACCGGCTTGTAGAGGCTACCGGCGCTGAAAGCATCCCCTGGGATACCAGGCTGGATTGCTGCGGAGCGCCACTTTTTGGAGTAAATGACGATCTTTCCATGGACATGACCCGAAAAAAGATCTCGGATGCAGGCAACGCAGGGGCCGATTACCTCTGCGATGCCTGCCCGTACTGTCATATACAATTTGACACGGTTCAAACCATGATAGGTCCGGAAAACCCCTTGCCGCCTATTGTCTATCCCCAGCTACTGGGGCTGGCCATGGGCATTGACCCAGGGGCCCTGGGCCTGGACATGAACCGGATAGATATAACCTCTATACAGGGATATTTGTCTAAATAGGAAAAAAAGGATGGAAAAGATCGGATCCGTTGCGGTCCTGGGCGGCGGAATAGCCGGGATACAGGCCGCCCTTGACCTGGCAGACTCAGGCCTTTATGTCTACCTGGTGGAAAAATCATCCAGCATAGGCGGCAGGATGGCCCAGCTGGACAAGACCTTCCCCACCAACGACTGCTCCATGTGCATCATGTCCCCCAAGTTGGTGGAATGCGGCCGGCATCTTAACATCGAAATCTTAACCCTGACCGAGTTGCAGGAGATAACCGGGGAACAGGGAAATTTTCATGTAAGGCTGAAACAACACCCCAGATACATAGACATGGATAAATGCATTGCCTGCGGAACATGCGCGGATAAATGCCCCAGAAAGGTGGAAGACGAGTTCAATGCGGGCCTTATCAATCGAAAGGCGGCTTATATACTCTATCCCCAGGCAGTGCCCTTGAAATATCTTATCGACAAGGACAAGTGCATCTATTTCGAAAAGGGCAAGTGCAAGGCCTGTGAGAAATTCTGCCCCGCTGATGCAATTGATTTCGAGCAAAAAGAAAAAGAGGTAACCATAGATGTAGGCGCAATTATACTTGCATCCGGGTTCAAGGCATACGATCCCTCTGTGAACGACACCTATCAATATGCCCGTTTCCCCAATGTGGTTACCAGCCTGGAGTTCGAGAGGATCCTGAGCGCATCCGGCCCCTACCAGGGTCATCTGGTGCGCCCGTCAGATAAAAAGGAGCCCAAAAAGATCGCATGGATACAGTGTGTGGGATCAAGGAATACCCACATAGGAGACAAGGGCTACTGTTCTTCTGTCTGCTGCACTTATGCCATTAAGCAATCCATGGTGGCCAAGGAGCATAGCGCCGAACCCCTGGACACCTGTATCTTTTACATTGATATAAGGACCCATGGAAAGGATTTCGAAAGGTTTTACACCCGGGCCAGGCAGGAAGCGGGCGTCAGATTCGTGAAGTCAAAGATAAATACCCTTTTTCCCGGAAAGGAGGAAGGTGGCCTGGGAATTAGATACACGGATGAATCCGGCAGGGCCGTTCAGGAAGATTTCGATATGGTCGTGCTGTCCGTGGGCCTTGAGGTAAACGATGACATCATCGAGCTCTCGGAAAAATTGGGCATTGGGTTAAATGATTATAATTTTGTTGCCACCGATTCCTTCGAGCCCGTGACTACTACAAAACCGGGTATCTTTGTTTGCGGTGCCCTACAGGGCCCCAAAGACATACCTGAAACCGTGGTGCAGGCAAGCGGGGCCGCAGGTGAATCCTCCAGCCTGCTCTCCGATCAAAGATTTACCCTGACCAGGGAAAAGACCTATCCGGAGGAAATAAACGTAGTGGGACAGGAGCCCAGAATAGGTGTGTTTGTATGTCACTGCGGCACCAATATAGGCGGGGTGATAGATGTGCCGGAGGTGACCGAATATTCCTCCGGGCTTACTAATGTGATAGTCGCAGAACATAATATGTTCACCTGCTCCCAGGATACCCAGGTAAAGATAAAAGAGAAGATACAGGAACACAAACTGAACCGGGTGGTGGTGGCCTCCTGTTCCACAAGGACCCATGAGCCCCTTTTCCAGGATACAATACGGGAGGCCGGGCTGAACCCATACCTGTTCAGTATGGCAAACATAAGGGACCAGGACTCCTGGGTACACCAGAAAGACAAGGAAAGTGCCACGAAAAAGGCCAAGGATCTGGTCAGAATGGCGGTGGCCAATGCAGCCAACCTTTCCCCTCTTTACAAGACAAAACTTCCCGTAACAAAGAGAGCTCTGGTGCTGGGGGGCGGCATAGCAGGCATGACCGCCGCGCTGAATATAGCCAAACAGGGCTTCGAGGTGGTGCTTGTAGAAAAAGAAAAAACGCTGGGGGGCACAGGCAGACGAATATACCGGACCCTTCAAGGAGACGATGTACAGAAATTGATAGATAACCTGATCGAAAAGATCAATCAGGACAAAAGGGTCGAGGTCTTGACAGAGACCATTCTGGCAGACTTCTCCGGTACCAAGGGCAATTTTAAGACCTCCCTGAACGTGGGTCCCTCCATGTATCCCAGGGAGGTAACACACGGCGCCCTGGTTATAGCCACAGGCGCAAAGGAGTACAGGCCTGAAAAATACCTCTACGGTGAAAACGGTTCGGTCATCACCCAGCTGGAGCTGGAAGGCCTGATATCAAAAAATGAAGGCAGAATAAGGCAATGGGGCAACGCGGTCATGATCCAGTGTGTCGGCTCCCGGGATGATGAGCACCCCAATTGCAGCCGGGTATGCTGCCAGCAGGCCATAAAAAATGCCATTGCCTTAAAGGAAATCAACCCTGATATCGATGTATTTATCATCCACAAGGACATCAGGGCCTACGGCTTTGCAGAAGACTATTACCGCAAGGCAAGGGACATGGGCGTCCATTTCCTTCGCTACAATGAAGAGGAAGATCCTGTTGTGGAAGAGGGAAGGGAGGGACTCGAGGTATCATTCAAGGACCTTACCCTGGGCCGAATGGTCAAGATCAGGCCTGACCAGCTGATACTCAGTGCAGGTGTGGTTACGGAAGACACCGAGGACCTAGCAAACATGCTCAAGCTTCCTTTAACAAGTGATAAATTTTATCTGGAGGCCCATGTAAAACTCAGGCCCGTAGACACTCAATCCGAGGGTCTTTTCATTTGTGGAATGGCCCACTCACCAAAGAACATAGACGAAAGTATTTCCCAGTCCCTGGCCGCCTCCTCAAGGGCCTGCCGCCTCCTTTCCCAGGATCACATAGAGGTAGGCGGCGTGGTGGCAAAAGTGGACCCTGATTTTTGTGCGGCATGCCTAATTTGCGTAAGGGCCTGCCCTTATGAGGTACCGTTCATAAATGAAGACGGTGTTTCGGAAATCGATATCTCCAAATGCCATGGTTGCGGGGTTTGCGCCGCCGAATGCCCGGCCAAGGCCATCACTCTTTCTCACTTTGAGGACAGCCAGATACTGGCCCAGATAGATGCAATGATGGAGGCAATTTGATTTATGTCGGACTTTAAACCATATATAGTGGCATTTTGCTGTATATACTGAGGATATGAAGCCGCGGACCTGGCAGGTACCATGCGCTTAAACTATCCTGACAGCATCAGGATTATTCAACTTCCGTGCACCGGAAAGGTGGATATAATCCATATTTTTCGTGCCTTTCAAAAAGGGGCGGACGGGGTGTACGTGGCCGGTTGCCTGGAGGGCGAATGCCATTATCTTACCGGGAACCTGAGGGCCAAAAAAAGGGTGGAATATGCCAAGGGAATCCTGGATGAAATCGGCATAGGATCGGAGAGGCTGGAGATGTATAACATAGCGGCTTCCGACGGGCCGAGGTTCGCACAGGTTGCCCGGGAGATGCACGAACGGATAAGGGGCCTGGGTCCAAGTCCGATAAGACAGGCCATCAAAAGCATGTCTTCAAAGAATAGGGAACTACAACAACCTTAAAAAGGGCGCTTTTATGATTGTAGCAGAGAGAAAACCCCTGGACGAAATTATTGGATATATAAGCGATTACAAAAAAATCCTTATAGTGGGCTGCAACGAATGTGTAACCGTGTGTTACGCGGGAGGAAAAAAAGAGGTGGCAGTGCTGGCCTCCGCCCTTAAAATGGCATTAATGAAACAGGGAAAGGAGCTGGAGATCCGGGAGGAAACCCTGGAGAGACAGTGCGATCCGGAATATGTGGAAGAGCTGGCCGGATATTATGACCAGTACGATGCCATTATCTCCATGGCCTGCGGAGTAGGGGTCCAGGAAGTGGCCTGGAGGTATAAAACCAAGCCGGTATTTCCCGCCCTTAATACCTGCTTTATGGGGGCATCGGAAAGGCAGGGGGTCTGGGCGGAAAGATGTCAGGGCTGCGGTGAATGCGTACTTGGGATAACCGGTGGCATATGCCCCATCGCCAGATGCTCCAAGAGGTTGTTAAACGGCCCCTGCGGTGGTTCCACCAACGGAAAGTGCGAGCTTAGCCCGGAACTGGATTGTGCCTGGCAGCTCATATGGGACAGAATGAAGGAGCTGGGCATAGAGGACAGGTACGAGGAGATAATTCCTGCCAAGGATTGGTCCACCAGCAGGGACGGCGGGCCCCGCAAAATTATCAGGGAGGACTTGACGACATGAAAACCCAGAGCGCTTTGGAAAAGATACTGGAGTCAGGACAATTCGCCGTCACATCCGAATGCGGGCCGCCCCGGGGTTCGGTGCCGGAGTCCATAAAGAAAAAGGCCGAGATGCTGAAAGGGTATGTGGATGCCATTAATGTTACCGATAATCAAACCGCGGTGGTGAGGATGGCGAGCTGGGCGTCCTGCATTATACTGAAACAGATGGGGCTTAATCCTATATTTCAAGTGGTAACCAGGGACAGGAACCGCCTTGCCCTGCAGAGCGATATACTGGGCGCCTACGCCCACGGCATCGACAATATACTGTGCCTGTCCGGGGATCACCCCTATTTCGGGGATCACCCCCAGGCCATAAACGTATACGACTTGGATTCCATCCAATTTATTCAGACGGTAAAACAGATACGGGATGAAGGTAAATTTATGGGGGGAGACGACATAGAAAACCCCCCGAAGATGTTTATAGGGGCCGCGGCAAACCCCTTTGCCGATCCCTTTGAATTGAGGGTGGCCCGGCTTTCTAAAAAGGTAAAGGCAGGGGTGGATTTCATACAGACCCAGTGCATATACAACCTGGAAAAGTTCGAAAAATGGATGCAGGGTGTCAGGGAAAAGGGCCTGCATGAAAAGGTCCATATCCTGGCGGGGGTAACCCCCATGAAATCCGTGGGAATGGCCAAATACATGAAGAACAAGGTGCCCGGCATGGATGTGCCCGATGAGATAATCGAAAGGCTGTCCGGGGTCCCAAAGGAAAAGAGGGCCGAGGAAGGGATCAAGATCTGCGTGGAGTCCATACAGAGGCTGAAAAAAGTGGAGGGCGTGCACGGTGTTCACGTAATGGCCATAGAGTGGGAGGAGATGGTGCCGGAGATCGTAAAAGCAGCGGGACTTCATCCAAGGCCTTAACCGTTATATCTTTCATTGACTAAAGGGGAATATATTTATAAAATCAAGATTAGGTTTTCACCAAACATTAATGATTGGCATGTGTAAAGGAGGAAAATATGTCCAACGATAAACTCATCCTGGTTGTAGATGATGATCCCGATCTGGTAGAGGCTATATCCATGAAATTGGAAAACAAAAAATACAGGGTGGCAAAGGCATACGACGGGATAGAGGCCTGGGATAAAATACAGGAGGAAAGGCCTGATTTGATTATTCTGGATGTCATGATGCCCCGAAAGAACGGTTATGAGCTGTGTGACGAACTCAAAAATGATCCGAAATATCAAGATATGACCATTGTGTTGCTAACCGCGGTAGGGTCTGCGGTGAGCAGCACCAGGTATACTCATCAAGAGGGGATGAGCACATTGGCGGATGACTACATCCCCAAGCCCATAGATCTGGACAAGCTGATTTCCATGGTAGACGATTTCACAGGCCAATCCTGAGGCCTTTTATTCTTAATAAGGGGGTTAACCGGAAAGACCATCTTCATGGTGGCTACACAAAGACCTAATATAGGGGGTGTTAAGCAAAGCCTTGAGCTATGCCAGTTCGATATAAAAGGCCCGGGCATAAAAGAAGAAACCGTTCACAGGATAACCGGATTACTTGCCAGCCGAAAGATCAATATAGACTTTCTCACCTATAGCTCCAGCAGTAAAGGTTGTGCGACACTTACACTTTGTACCGCGCAAAATAAAATGCACGAGGCCATGAGGGCGATCAAAGGCGGATCCGCCCTTTTCCCGGATTGCAGCTTGAATCACAGGGAGCACGTAGCAACTGTAAGCGTATTCCCCCTTGACCGTGCACTTAATATACTGGGCCTTTTGCTTCGGTCCTGTTCCAGGAAGGCGGTGCCTGTGTATGGTATTGCTACTTCCCTGTCCGCCATTTCGTTTATAACCGAATATAGCTCAATAGAAAATGTCCTTTGGGCGATCCGGGAGACATTTCAGCTTCCGGAAAACCATTCCCCCTTAAAGCCCGAAATAGTCTTTTACCAAAGTGATACACCCAAAAGGTAAAAATACAAAATGGAGACAGTCGCGGTATACAAGGAATCCCGAATAAAGACTTACGGCTTTCAGGAGATTACCGGTCTGGCGCTTCTCCGATTTTCATGCCCTGTCCAAAAATTGTTTTCCCTTGGCCAAATACTGTCCGGCGAACATTTAAAGCATTTAAGGTCAAAGATGGTCATGGCGCAGGTCTCGGGGCAGACGATACATTTTAATCTATGTATGGTTGCAACTGAGGGTGAGGGTTTCCGGTCAATGCTTGAAAAATCTTCCGTCGCCATAAATATTGAATATATATCTCCGGTGGGTGTTATCTATTTTCATGGCCCCCATTTTGGGGACAGATACGGTATTGCAGAGGCAGCATTTTCAACGCTGTCAAAGGCTGGAATACAGGTTATGGCATCGGATTGTTCGGCAGCTTCCGTGTACCTGGCAATGGCACAGGAAAATATCGGCCGGGCAAAGGATATCCTTGCCCGTACCTTTGAGGTGGCTACATAGAACCCAAGCAGGCAAAAACATGAAAAAGCTCAGCTGGGGAGATAAGCTTTTTGACTCCCTGTCATTCCCTACACTTATAGTCAGCCCTGAAAAGGATATCATCGCGGCTAACAAGAGGCTTACTGATAAGTATTCCTGCGACGAGAAAGAGGTAACCGGGAAAAAGTGCTATCAGGTATTGCAGCAAACCGATAAGCCTTGTCCCGAGTCATCCTGCCCTCTGCCGTTCGTTGTGGGCCACAAGAGGGTAGCCTCCGTGCTTAAAAAAAACACCGGTGCCGAGGGGGTGGACATATATGAAGAAAGGGTTTGCTCTCCCATCCTGGATCAAAGCCGGGAAGTGGAATGCATAATGCTCAGCCTGAGGGACGTTACCAGGACCAAGATCCTGGAAATGGAATTGCGCAAGACAAATGAATTTTTGGAAAATATAATAGCAAGCTCTGCCAGCGCTATTATTGTTGCTGATATGAAAGGAGTCATCCTGCTTATGAACGAGAGCGCCCGAAAGCTGTTCGGGTATACCGAGAAAGTGGCGGTCGGGCAGAGCATCGCCGAATATCTTTATACGCCGGGCGGGGCCAGAAGCGTTATGAAGAAGCTCAGAAGCCCGGATTACGGGGGGGTGGGAAAACTTTACACCACCGAGATGAGGGTAATCCATTCCTCAGGAGAGGAAATACCGGTCGAGATGACTGCCTCCATAATTTACCAGGATGGTAAAGAGGTTGCAACCATGGGCATATACACTGATTTGAGGCCAAAGATAGAGATAGAAAAGAAATTAAAGGAGGCGGAAAGGATAAAGTTGATGCAATCGAACAAGATGGCATCCCTGGGTCATCTGGCGGCCGGCGTGGCCCACGAGATAAACAACCCCCTGGGAGGCATATTGATAGATGCGAGCATGATACTGGAGGAACTGGATGAGGAAAGCCCCATAAGAGAAGATATTGAAAATATCATCCAGGACATCAACCGGTGCAAGGAAATAGTCAAAAACCTGCTGGCCTATTCCAGGCAAACCGAGTTCAAAAAGGAGATATTCAACATCAACGGCGTTATCGAACAGGCCTTTTCCTTTCTGAGGGAGCACGCACTACTTCAGAACATAGACATAAAAAAGGAATTCTCCTCGTCCATGTTGATGTGCGAGGGGGACAACAACCAGCTTCTACAGGTGTTCACCAATATGATTATCAATGCCACGCAGGCCATGAACGGCAAAGGGGAAATAGCAATCCGGACCAGCAAGGACAAGAAAAAGGGGAAGATATATATTGAGATCAGCGATACCGGATGCGGCATCCCCCGGGGAAACATACCCAGGATATTCGATGCCTTTTTTACCACCAAGGAAGAGGGCAAGGGCACCGGACTGGGCCTGAGCACCGTAAAGGGCATCATAGAAAAGCATAAAGGATCGATAAGGGTTAAGGGTTCAGGCCCCGGGGGAACCACCTTTATGATAGAATTGCCCTTAATTAAGGTAACCGAGGATACACCCATATAACAGAGACCGGAATATGGAAAAAGAAGGCGACACATATCAGCCCAAAATCCTGGTCATAGATGATGAAAAGAGGATAAGGGAAGGATGCAGAAAGATACTTGCCAAGGATAACTGCCTCGTGGAAACCGCGGAGGACGGGGAAACAGGCCTCAGCATGATAGGGGAAAAGTATTACGATATTATCCTTACCGACCTGATGATGCCGGGTATAGAGGGCATGGAGGTGCTGGCCAAGGTTCGGGAACAGCATTTGGACACAGTGGTAATCGTAATTACCGGTTTTGCCACACTGGAGCACTCCATAGAGGCGATGAAAAAAGGGGCTTTTGATTTCATACCCAAGCCTTTTACCCCGGACCAGTTGAGACTGGTGGTAAACAGGGCTATTCAAATGACCAGGACCCTTCAGGATATAGCCACAGAAAAATCCCGGCTCAAGATAATACTGGACAACCTCGCCGGAGGGGTGCTGGTAACAGACAGGTTCAAAAATGTAATCCTGTACAATCCCGCACTGCTCGATATGTTGGGATATGAAAACACAGTGACAGACAATAAACCCCTAACCGCCCTCACCGCTGACCAGACCCTGAACGGGATCATAGATGAAATCCTTAATCTGGGCACCGGGGATTTCAAGGTGGTTAGCGCCGAGATAACCAGAGGCGAAAAGGGCGGAAGCCCCGGAGATCAGCAGCATTTAAGGGCCCAATCCGTACCCTTTCAAAACAGGTCTGGAGAAATATTGGGCTCCGTAACCATCATTGACGATATAACCAGCCTGAAAAAACTGGACGAGATGAAATCCGCCTTTGTCAGCATGGTCTCCCACGAGATCAGGAGCCCCCTTTCCACTGTACTCAGCCAGCTCCAGATCCTTATGGATGGGCTGGCCGGCAAACTGGGTCCCAAGCAGGACGAGATTATCAACAAGATTTTTCAAAAGGTGCAGGGCCTGGTTACACTATCCAACGAACTTTTGGATCTATCCCGGATGGAGGCCGGTCTTACGCTGCAGGAAAAGAAACAGGTTCAGCTGATGGACATGCTGGAAAACCTGGTGGGGTTCATGAAGACCAGGGCCGGGGAAAAGGGTGTTTCTCTCACTCTGGAAAGGTCCGAATTGCCTCCTGTAGCTATAGATTCCGATAGGATGGAGCAGGTCTTCAACAACCTCGTAACCAATGCCGTAAATTACACCCCTGAAGGCGGAAATATAACCATCAGGGGGCGGGTAAAGGACGGTTTCGTGGAGATAAGCGTCAGCGACACCGGCTATGGAATTGCCCCCGAGGAAGTTACCAAGGTGTTCGAGAGGTTTTACCGGGTAAGGGATGAGAAAACCCGGAACGTAGTGGGAACAGGCCTGGGCCTGCCAATAGTAAAAAATATTATGGAGGCCCATAAGGGGTCCATATCTGTGGACAGCAAACAAGGTGAAGGGACCACATTTTATGTGTATATCCCTTTAGAATAGGCCGACCCCTTGCCTCAGTCACTATCTTTATCTTTATAGAATTCTGGATAAAGTTTCCTTGCGCATTCCGGACAAAGGCCATGGCTGAACGAGGCCTCCGATCTTGATTCCACGTAGCTTTCCACCTGATTCCATTTACCGTTTTTATCCCGAATCCTCTTACAATTTGAGCAGATGGGTATAAAACCGCTTATTACCTTGGCAAGAGAGTTTTCCAATTGTTTCTGAAGCCCTTGCCTTTCTTTCTCTGCCTTCTCCTTCTCCCTGATTTCCTGCTGCAGATCCTTATTCAACAGCTCCGTTTCCTTGTAGAGCATGGCGTTTTCCAGGGAAATTGCAGCCTGAGAGGAAAGCATCTTCAAAAGCTCCACCCTGTTCCGGGGAAAGGCGTCCGCGGTAATATTGTTCTCCAGGTACAAAAGCCCCAGCAACCTGGACTGCTTGACAATGGGGATACAAAGTATTGATTTAGGCCGATTTTTGACAATATATTCGTCCGGGCCGAACACCTTGTCTTCCGACGGATTGGTCAGCACAAGGCTCTCTTTGGTCCTTTTTGCATAATTTATCACCGCCGGGGAAATAAATTCAAAAGAATCAGCCGGCTCTCCCTTTGAGACCTCTATGCCTTTTTTATCAGCGGAATAGCCACCCTCTACAAAAAGTGCTCCTTTTTTCTCCAGGATCAGGTAACCCTTCTCAGCGCCTGCATTTTCCATTATTATGCCCATCAATTTCTGGATCAGCTTTTCCAGTATGATTTCGCTGGAAATGGCCTGGAAGAATTTAATTATAGTCTCCAGATCCAGCATCTTTGACCCTTCCTCCGGGGGTGCAATCGATCTTTCAAGGTAACTCTTCGGGCTTTCCGTGGAGATATACCGCGAGTATTTCTCCTTGAGAAAAGCGGTCTTGCCCTTTGCCCCCCAGTGTCCATAGCAATTATATGCCTCTGTCATGTATGCGGGCGCTATCTCCTCGAATCCTTTTTCCAGGTAATATTTGGCTGCCAGCTCGTTGGCAAGGGCCTGTTCCTGTATATAACCGTTCTTCCTTGCTGAATGGACAGCCCTTTTATAAAGATCCATTGGCTTTGCTTCCTCGCCGCTTATGCGGGCAACCTCCGCGGATACAAGAAGGTACTTATGCTTAAAATTCTCGGGGCACGCATCGGCCCATTTTTTCAGCCTGGACTGAATGGAGCTCAGGTTCTTCCGGTATTCCCCTTTTTCTCTTGCCCTTGCACACGAATAAAGAGCACACAGGGTCAGGGCATAATAAAAGTAATGGGTTGCCACCAGCAGCGTGCCCATAGACACCGCAATTACCTTATCGGATTCCCTGGAGATATCCAGTGCAGCCTGGTAATCCTCAAACAGAAAAAGGCACCGGGCCTTGTTGATTTGATAATAATTGAGCACTATCTTGTTGGGGTACGCCGCTACCTTCTTTTTGAACTCCCCTTCGACAAAATTTTGGTCACTGAGCCCACCTGCTTCCCGGGTCAAGCCTTGCAGGCATTTTATCACCTGGCGGCACATCATGATTGTATCCATTCCCCGGGTGTATCTAATGCGTTCCGCAAAATCCAGGTATTTCTTACAATCCCTGTATACCCTGTCCAGGGGAACCCCTTGAGCAAGCATCATGAAGGGGATATTTGCGGCGCAGTACCCGGCACAGAATATATCCCCTGTCTCCAGGGCCCCTTGATATGCCTTGTTGCCGTAATCGAGGCTTACCTTTGCATGTTTTTTCCAGTGATTGATAAGGGTGGCAAACGAATAATAGGCACGGGGAAGGTATGAGCTGTCTAATCTCTCTGCAAGCCTTATGGCCGTTCTTCCGAATTCGAATCCGGAATCAAAATCCTCGAAAACAGCGCATAACAACACTCCATATGTGTTGAACCCTATGGGTGAGGGATCGGTTATTCCCTGGCCAAGGGTTATATTCACCATCTTATATGCCACCCAGGTGAGTAAATCCTGATTGCTTTGATAGCAGGGAGCCACGAGATTGAGCAGTAAATTCATGGTTGCTGCCACACCCGGATCCTCGGCCTCGGGCAGTTTATCCAGTTCCCCTATCTTCTTATCCCGCAAATTCAAGTTTATTCGGCCTTTCTCCGATTCCACCTCCTCTCTTATGCGGGGTCCTTTTCCGGGCATTTCGATTCCCAGCATCCTTAACCCGGCCCTGCCCGTCTCTATGGCATGAGCATATTTTCCGGTGATGACATACATATCTATTCTCATGCAGTAGAAATCTATCTTGTCCAGGTGGGACCTCGCCCTTTTGCAAATCTCACTAAAAAGTGCCTCTGTCTCGTCATATTTTCCTGCCAGGTGAAGGCATTCATAGCGTACCCTTAAAAGGGAGAGGGGGAGATCATATTGTTTTTCCCAGGAATCCTCGGGCAGCAATTCAAGGGCAATATCCAGATATGCCAGGGCAGACAGGT
Organism: uncultured Desulfobacteraceae bacterium; assembly: GCA_964655655.1. Lineage (GTDB taxonomy): Bacteria > Desulfobacterota > DSM-4660 > Desulfatiglandales > B25-G16 > CAZZPR01. The sequence goes on from CAZZPR010000031.1 coordinate 26,108, forward strand.
AGGCGTGGGTCTCCCTTGCCTTCATTGCAGCTGAGAGGTTCAGCCGAATAAGCCCGTATTTCTCCTTTTCAGAGCGGATCAAATCCTTTGCCTCGTTCAAATGACCGGCTATGTCGAACACCTTGTCCCCTTTTTCCTTTTTACCGGCCTTGTTCAGGAGATAATTTCCCACATCAAGATGGATCTCCTTGTCCGGCCTTTCCGCATAAAGGGAATAAGCCGCATCCCTGACCCGATTATGCAGGAATGCAAAGCGTATTGGCCTAGCCGGCAGGTCCGCATCCTCCCCGTTCTTTCTGAGGGATTGTATAAATTTATAATTCTCGTCTATGGGCAGGATAAGCCCCTCCTGGAGCGATTCCCACAAATCATTTATAGTGTCCTTTTGGGGTTTCCGGTTCACTGCAGCCAGGGTCTCAAGGTCAAATTGGCTTCCTATATATGCAGCCAGCTTTAACACCCTCTGTGCTTCCCCGGACAGCCTCTTTATCCTGCCTGCCATTAGCTCCGCCACATTATCGGTCATGTTGGCATTCCTGATCCTGGCAATGGTCCAATTCCAGGCGCTCCTGTTGCTGTCAAAATTGATCAGGCCTCGTTCATAAAGGGATCGAAGGAATTGGTTCAGAAAGAAGGGGTTCCCGTCGGTTTTTTGCAGGCAAAGTTTCGCCAGGACCCTTGACTTTGATGCCGGACACCTGAGGGTTTCGGAGATCAATTGACTCACATGCAAGAGGTCCAGGGGCTTTAATAAAACAGTATTCAAAGCCACCTTCTCTTTCTTTAGGGCATCCATGGCCGCCAAAAGGGGGTGAGTGGCATCCACTTCGTTTTCCCTGTATGCACCCAGAACAAGGAGGTGCTTCACCCCGGATTTTACCAGGATAACTTCGATCAATTTAAGGGATTGCGGATCAGCCCATTGCATGTCGTCCAGAAACATGACCAAAGGATGCCTCTTATCCGCAATTACCCTTACGAAATCCTGAAATACCATGTTGAAACGGCTCTGGGAGTCCGCAGGTGAAAGTTTCCGGACCGGCGGCTGCTCTCCTATTATCAGTTTAAGATCCGGTATAACCTCTGTTATTATGGCTGCATTGGGCCGGAGGGATTCCTGAATCCTTTTCCCCCAAGAGGCTATCTTTTCCTCGTTCTGTATCAAAACCTGCTGTATAAACTCCCGGAATGCCTGAATCATGGGCGACAGGGGCGCATCGGCCTTGAATTGGTCGAACCTTCCGGAGATAAAGTATCCTCCCTTTTCTGCAACCGCCCCCTGTATCTCATTTATCAGCGAGGTCTTCCCGACCCCGGTATATCCCGACACCGTCATCATCTCCGCCGAACCGTTGCTCACCCTGCCGAAGGCTTCCAGCAATTTCCCGATCTCCTTTTCACGGCCATATATCTTCCGGGGAATCCGAAACCGGTCAGGTATATCCTTTTGACCTATCTTGAAGTATACATGCCTGCCCTTGATATCCCTTGTCTCCAGATATCTCTCCAGATCTGACTGCAACCCGAACGCGCCCTGATAGCGATCTTCCGGATTTTTCGACATCAGTTTTAAGATAATATTCGATATCAACCCGGGGATACGTCTGTTCATTTCATGTGGTGGGAGAGGTTCCTTTGCGATATGGCAATGCACCAGCCCGAGCATATCCTTGGTTCTAAAAGGCACAGAACCTGTCAGCATTTCATAATAGGTAACGCCCAGGGAATAAAGGTCAGTCCTGTAATCCAGAGGCCGGTTTACCCGGCCGGTTTGCTCCGGAGAAACATAGTCCAGGGTCCCTTCGAGCACATTTGTATGGAGGATAAAGGATTCCTTGCCCGGAAGCGAGGTGGCCAGCCCGAAATCTATGATCTTCACCTGATCTGTTTCCTGGTTCCACAAAATATTGGATGGGTTTATATCCTTGTGAATGAAATTAAGCTGGTGAATCCTGCCCAGGGCCTCGGCAATCCTTATGGCAATCGGAAGGAATTTCTCGATTCCAAGCCCATCTTGATCCAACAGGGTGTCAAGGGATTCTCCCCCGAAGTCCTCCATTATCATGGCCAGCCTGCCGTTTTGTTCCTCCATGCCCCAGACCTTTACCACCCCTTCCAGATCTATGTCCCGGGTGATTTCATATTCCCTTTTGAAATAGGCCAGCTCCTCAGGGGTTGGATACTCCTGTTTCAATATTTTGAGCACTACCGGCTGGTTATCTCCTTGCCGGGTTGCCCGGTAGACGGCCGTGACAGCCCCGTCGTACACCCTGCTCTTTATATGGTAAGCTTGATCGGGCATATGATCATGTTTGGTTTATTGCAAGGATCCAAGGGTTCTTTGTGTAAAATTTTGGTAACGTTCAAAAGTGTGTACCTGGTATAAAAAATTCATTTAATCACGGTCTCCTTCTATGGTTAAGGTCACAACAGCAACCAAGAAGAAAGAGACCGTGATGGAATAAGAAATACATATAACAATTCGGTTTGAGATGGCAATAGGGAAAGTCACCCTTAACGAGATTGTTTACAAGCTGAAGGAGTTTCAAAATCCCTTGATGCTGGAGATATTGAAAAACATTTCAATGGGATACGATGACGTCATTTCAGGGCGTTTAAGCGAACCGATATTTTCCCCAGTAAGGCCTCATTTCAGAAAAGGAGATGAGGAGGGCCGACCTTGTCGAGGGCGAAAAATGCGGAAAAAAGGACATCGGAGCAAGGCCCGTCAGATTTCCACAGTTTTCTGAAAAGAAAGCGAGCCTGAAACAGATTATTTACCAGTGTTGAACTTTGGCTGAAGACCGGTGTAATTGCTCCAAAAACTACATCCTTACTGGAGAGAGCCTTTAGGGAAATAGGTCGGCGTCTCAAGGGGATTGCCCGGGGCTGGTCAGAGGAAGCAGCAACAAATATGTCAAAGATGATTATGATAAGGCAGTATTCCAGAGATAAATGGATAGAATATTGGAAAGAGAAATTAGGAATCAAAGGCAATTTTAATATTGAAATCAGTTCTGTAAAATTGTCACCAGGTGCTCACTTTTGAACGTTACCAATCCTTTACGAAACATTTTCATGCTACAGGCAAAAGATAACAACGTCGAAAAATTATAGGAAAGGGCTTAACATCTTGACTTATGAAAATGGGTTCTGGTAGGAATTATCCATGAATATCCTGGATTATATCATAATAGGCCTGATAACCTTTCTTGTGATAAAAGGCATATTCAGAGGGTTTTTCAGGGAAATATCTTCCCTCGCGGGTATCATTTTCGGGTTGCTGCTTGCAAATCATTACCACCCGCAGATGGCCGAAGCTCTCAAGCCCTATCTCCCCCTGGGAAAATCGCTTCTCGTCCTGAGCTTTATAGCGATATTCCTCCTGATCATTGTTTTATCCAACCTTTTGGGTTCACTTTTGCACTATATCTTTAAAAGGCTTTTCGTTGGCTGGTTCGATAGATCTCTGGGAATAGGCTTTGCTCTTATCAAGGGCATTATAATATCCTATCTGCTTATCTTGATTCTCACCTTTTTTGTCCCATCCCAGGCACCTCTTTTGGTGAACTCAAAGACGGCTCCGCTTGTAAAGAACAGTTTTGAATCCATGCGAAGGCTGGTATCCCCGGACCTTTACAGCCTCTGGAAAAAGAGGATATCCGAAAAGACAAAGGATATAGGCAGGGTAATATCTGATGGAAAAGACGCGGTTGAAAAACTGCCAAAGGTATTTCCGGAGATTAAAGGTAGTTCGGAATAGCCCTTTCTAAATGCACTGCCTCTGCTGAATTAATCCATTCAGCTCCTGAAATATATTCAGAATTAATACCTTAAGACTCGTGGAACATAATTTCTTCCCCCAAAAAAGTGGCCTTTGATTCTTCCTTTTCGAAACCGGGGAAGATTGGTAAAAAATGGTTAAACTATAAGAGTAAATTCCTGCCCTCAAGCATCCCCCAAGAATCCCAATCGCCAAAACACATCCGCCCTCCCCAGGACCTGCCCATTTCCTCAAAGCAATGTCTTCTGGCCTCAAAGCATATGCCCCCATATTCTGGCTTTAAGCAACCTCTTTAAGCCCAGATTGTGCAGCAGACATCGTAGCGAGGGTTGAAAAATCCAAGCGAAACGCAAATTTGGAGCAATTTTGGGCCGCAGGCATATTCCATGAATATGTTGAGGATCAAAACTGCGAAAAGAGTGTTCCAGCAGGGTTTTTCAGGCCGCAGTAGCTGGCTGCTGCACAATCTGGGTTAAAGATTGAACCCCGAATATTTCGGGCACTTCCCAACCCTGTGGTATTTCTTCTCGAGATATTGCCTCTCAAAAAGGGGCAGGTCTTTGCCACATTTTGCTGGGTTCAATCTGGTTTCGGTTTACTTCCTGAAAAAGAGCAATGTTTTTAATAAAATTTAATAAGAATTCAAGCCTTGTTAAAAAACATGCTGTCCCCAGAGAGTGCAAATATATATACAACTCCCCAACCCGGAAAAAGATGGTGGTGCTTTTCTGATGTGACTGGCGGAAAGGGTGGTGTTCTTTTCGTGACCCCGAGCGCAGCGAGGGGAATGGGGAGGGGGGAGGTTTCTTTCATAGGTAAGTCACAGAAAAAACCAGCCCTGGAGCCCCGGAACAGAAGAAAGGTACCACCATCTTTTAGTACCTTAAGAATAAATTTGCGTTCAAAACGCACACAAAATCCTGTTTAA
>CAZZPR010000032.1:0-30446 GCA_964655655.1 uncultured Desulfobacteraceae bacterium
CAGCTCTAATTCGAATCTGTTCTCTTGTCTTATGGTCCAGTTTTCTTCCATCTAATTTTTTCATGGGAAAACTTTATCATAATGATATATGGATGTCGAGAGATTTTTGAACTTATTGGTAAATGGCAAGATGTTGACCTTGAGAAAAAAACCGCTTGGCTGGCAAACCCAAAAAACAACCGAAGCGTCGAAATTCCCCTTAATGATGCTGCTGGGGAAGTTATAACCCGGCAAAAACCGCGGGGAGATTATGTATTTTGCCATTTAAACGGCAAGCCTTTTAAAACATTTTTATATAAAACAATTTGGAACGCCTTGAAAGAAGCCGGGATTACCTTGCCAAAAAACAAGGCATGGCATATATTTCGCCGGACTTGGGCGAGTATGTTTTTGCGGTCCGGGGGTGACGTAGAGAGCTTGAGAGAACAGGGCAATTGGTCAAATTTTGTGATGCCTATGTGGTATACAGATCCCGCATCGACAGAGCACCGAAGGGATATTTTAAATAAATTTCCAAAATTGAATGGCAGAAAAATGGCAGAAAACCGAGATGGTACGAATATAAGTAATGAAAATAATTAGTAAATTCTTTTGGACTGAATGGACTTAAAATCCCTCGGTCCTTAGTGGCTGTGCGGGTTCGATTCCCGCCCCAGGCACCAGAAATATCAAAGAAATTAAGGGGATTGCTTTGGCAAGCCCCTTTTTTTGTTGTTGTTATTATAGCATTTTAACCCGGATTGTGCAGTAGTTGCCTAACGTACAATCTGGGTTAAACAAAAAAGCGGAAAGATCATCAATGTTGCATCGTATGCCGGCCTTGGAGGAACCAATCCTGAATATTTCGATGCAATCCCATACAATACCCCCAAGGGAGCTTTAATCGTTTTACCAGGGATTTAGCTACAAAATGGGCAAAATACAACATAACCGTAAACTGTATTGCCCCGGGTTGGTTTCCCACAAAAATGACCAAAATTATAATAGAGAAAAATGAAGACCTTGTAATTGAAAAGATCCTTCTAAAAAGGTTCGGGGAGGAAGACTCAAGGGTACAATTGTGTACCTGGCTTCAAGGGCCTCTGATTATATGACAGGCCAGGTGCTTTCTGTCGGCGGGGGTTTCACTGTCTGGTTTTGAGAATTATGATCTGTTTATTCTGACTTCTTCACATTTTCCGATATTAATGTAAAAAGAAGCTAAAATTTTACATGAATCACCCAAGATGTAAAATAAAACACTTATTTTTACATAGATCGCTCCAAAAACAGAGCGAGGTAACGGCCAAAAACATATGACTGGCTGCGCCCCTTTTTCCCAATTTCCCAGATCGGTTTCTAAAACTGGTTTTGCCTCCCTGTATTCTCTTTTGCTTTCCTCTCTTCTTCGTGGTATTCATGCTTCAAATCGCCGTCCATAGTTCCCCGCACCCTTTCACGTTCTTCCTCGAAATCAAATCCTGTCCATATACCAATGGAACCCAGGATGGAATCCTGCGGGTAAAATTGCCTGAAAATCTTAAAATAATAGGCTGCTTCCCTGCTGTTGATAACAGCCTTGGGATTTTCCGCCTTGATCCTATCAAACTCGTCATAGCTTATATTTTCCTCGGCCATTTTTTCTCCCAGGCTCTCGCAACCGGCTCCCTGAGTATATTGCACCTTATAGCGCCAAAGGATCTCATCGGGCAAATAGTCCATGTCCTCAAAGGCCTTTCGAAAAATCCACTTCTCGATTTTCGCACCATTGTGCCCCCGTATCTTGAGTTCGGGCGGGATTTTCATGGAAAGATCCACCATGGCCTCATCCAAAAAGGGGACCCGCAGTTCCAGGCTGAAATACATCCCCATTCGATCCGCACGTTGAAGATTGATGTTATGGAGATTTCCGATACACCGTCTGGCCTCCAGGTTGAGCTTGTCCGCAGGGAAATGTTTCATATAGTGATAACCCGTAAAAAGCTCATCAGCTCCCTCACCCGTGAGCACCACCGTAACATAGTCGGCGGCCAGTTTGCAGGTAAAGTAGCAAGGTACGGCACAGCGGACCAGAGAGGGATCGTAACTCTCCAATTCCCGAATAACTACAGGAAGGGCCTCGCGATACTCCTCCTCGGTAAAAAGCAGTTCATGGTGGGTAGACCCAATATGTTTCGCTGCAACGCTGGAAGCCTTTATGTCATCGCTGACGTCCCCATCTTTATCACGCATACCCACCACAAAGGTGTGAACGTTGGGAATCTCTTCCGCGGCAATAGCCGCAACAATACTACTGTCCAGCCCACCGCTGCAAAAAGAGCCTACCGGAACTTCCGGGTCAGCGAGCAGTCTCTTTTTGACGGCCTTGATGAATGTCTCTCTGATGCGCTCGCAGGTCTCTTCTACATCCGTGAGTAAATGGTCTTCAATTTCAGGTATTTGATAGTACGGAACAAACCCCTCTATGGGTGTAAAGTAGTGTCCGGCTGGAAATTCATGAGCCTCATCCACCCCGGCGAGGGTCATGGCACCAAGCTCGGAGCTGAAGTAAAGGTTGTCGTTATAATACCCGTAGTAGAGCGGTTTGATGCCGATCGGGTCCCGTGCCATCATGAAGTTATCCCCATCAAATATGGCAAAGGCAAACATCCCGTCCAGCTCCTTAACACACGCGGCCCCCCGATCCTCATAAAGGTGGAGGATAACCTCCGTATCCGATTTTGTATTAAACCGATATTTTGAAGAGAGTTTGGTCCTGAGTTCGCGAAAGTTATAGATTTCTCCGTTACAAATGATTCCAAGTCTCTCTCTATTAGTTAACATGGGCTGATGACCTCCAATCACATCTACGATGGAAAGGCGGGTATGACCAAAGACCACACTTTCGTTTTCGTAGACTCCCCTGTCATTGGGGCCACGGTGAGAGAGCGCACCCAACATCCGATTAATGGTTGTTGTGTCTCTTGCACCGACACACCCTGCTAACCCGCACATAAGAAACTCCTTTCTTCTTTAAACCCGGATTGTGCAGCAGCAAACTACTGCGGCCTGAAAAACCTTGCTGTAACGCTCTTTTCGCAATTTTGATCCTCAACATATTCATATAAGACCATATACAAAAAAATGCTTTAAATTCATTTTTTGCAAGCAACATGCCATTAGAAAAATAGAAGTTTACTTTAAAAAACAGTAACTTAAAAATAAAATGGTTTTCTGATGTATTAAGAATAATTCAAATGTGTAGGTTTGGAATCTTTTTCACACAATAATGCAGGAAAAAACAATAGTTGAACCCGGATTGCGCAGCAGCCAACTACTGCGGCCTGAAAAACCTTGCTGCAACGCTCTTTTCACAATATTGATCCTCATCAACATATTCATGAATATGCCTGCGGTTCAAAATTGCTCCAAATTTGCGTTTCGTTTGGGTTTTTCAACCCTTGCTACGATGTCTCCTGCACAATCCGGGTTAAACAGCTAAAGAGGGATTCTTTTCGGGCTTTTAGGCCGGTACTATCTCTCCGGTAATACAAACTCCGTTGGAAAATTCTACAGGCATTATATTTTATTAGGCGAACAGGGATGGAGACCCTGGCAAGGACCCTTGCCAGGTCTGAGGTTATAGATAACATACCCGGAAATACCGACCTTTCAACAAACAGATCCACCAAAGTAATTGAATCTCTTGTGGAAATTATCAAAGAAACGCTGGAAAGCGGCGAGGATGTCCTAATCTCTGGTTTCAGGTCCGACAAAGGAAAGCCTGTTTCATAATTATTTCGGGGCAATAACCAGGGCCTCTCCCCCTATAACCTTGACACCGTCCTGATTAGTGCAGGTCGTTATAAGCCGGACCCGGTTCTTTTCCAGGAACTCGGCTGCTTCAACGGTAGCTGTTATCACATCGCCGATTCTTACAGGGGCCGTAAAGTCTATGGTTTGGTGAAGGTATATGGTTCCGGGCCCAGGTAATTTCAAGGCCAGCAGCGTTGAAAAAAGGCCCGCGCTGATCAGTCCGTGTGCTACTCTTCCCTTGAAAGGAGTCTTTTCAGCATATACCGGATCGAAGTGAAGGGGATTAAAGTCTCCTGTTACAGCGGCGTACAAGCTGATATCGGTTTGCGTAATCTGTTTTGACATCTGTGCTTTCTGGCCGAGTTTGATTTTTTGTGGTGAGTCTTTTTTCACTTTTAACCCTTTAGATTGCCCGCCGCAGCCCAAATTCTAGAAGGGAAGGGTTTTAAGGTTGCTTGATAAATTTTTTTTAATCATGTTAGATAAATTAAGTCAAGTTTTGTTTTAATTTGGATTGGTAACTTTAAAACTAAGGGAAAGGAATACCCATGGAATACGAAACGATTCAATTCGAAGCGGTAAAGGAAGGCGTAGGAATGTTGTCCCTGAACAGGCCCCGCAAGTACAATTCTGTTAATTGCAGGATGATGGAGGAACTTGAGGCCTTTTGGAAAGAAAGGTACAGTGATCTTGAAAACCGGGTTATCATTCTAAGGGGAAACGGAGATAAGGGCTTCTGTGCGGGGCTTGACATGAGAGAGACCATGGAGATGGTCCCCGGCATGAACACCGAACAGTTTTACAGGTTTCAGGCTCGGCTCGCCAGGCTTAACCTGGCCATGAGACAGGCACCGCAGCCGATAATATGTATTGTGCACGGGGCCGCGGCCGGGCTGGGATTTAGTTTCGCCCTTGCCTCGGATATACGGGTAATCAGCCCTGATTCCCGCTTTTCCGCTGCCTACATCAATATTGGCCTTGGCGGTGCGGACATGGCCTGCAGTTACTTTCTGCCGAGGTTGGTAGGGGCCGGCAGGGCATATGAATTCATGCTTACAGGCAATTTTATGAGTGCGGAGGAGGCCATGGGCCTGGGTCTTGCAAGCCGATTGACGGAGAGGGAGAATCTTATGGATACCGCCCTTGAGCTGTCCGATACCATGAACAGCAAGAACCCTATGGGGCTGAGGCTCACAAAGGAGGCCATTAACGTGAACCTGGATGCAGGAGGGCTGGAGCAGGCCCTGAATGTGGAGGACAGGAATCAAACCCTGCTTTTTACCAGGGGGATGCTGGAGAAAGGTGGATTGGGAAAAAAGAGTTTTTGAAATGAAAGGTTATACCCTTTCAGAAACCATGTATAGAGTGCTTTTATATTGACACAAGAGTCCTTGTTATTTAGACTGAAATATATTTTAATATTTCTAAAAAGGGAAAAGGTGTGTGCCGATGATTTTGCCGGAGCTCAAAAACCCATATCCCTTCCTGGACCTTTTGATATTCACGTAATGTGCTGATATATTTGATCCGGGGGCAGTAATTGAGTTGAAGGCTCAATGGTGGAGTTACCGCCGAGCATACATAACAATTGTTGGCCCTGAGATGAAATTTGCCTCCAAATTTTTTACCCGGTGCGCCTTTTTATTTAAGTTCTGCTTATGCACTATTATCTCTTTTGGAAAATTGCAGCCTGCCGCAAGCACCTTACCCATACAGAGAATAATATCACGAAAGATTAGAAATATTTTATGTATTTCGGAGTTTTTTGCCCGGTTGATTCGAGGTCAAAAATTCAGTGAGCGGGGAGGGGGGTTCACCCTGGTGGAACTCATGGTTGTGGTGGCCACCCTCGGCTCTCTTGCCAGCATCGCAGTCCCCCTTTATACCAGCCAGATCGAGAAGGCGATGACAACCAAGGCCATTGCTGAAATCTCTATGCTTAACAAGGAGATCATCCTTTATGAAGTTAAAACCGATTATCTCCCCGAGACCCTGGAGGACATTAACAAGGAGAATCTACTGGATCCCTGGGGCAATCCCTACCAATATTTAAATTTTGAATATGAGCTGGGAGGGCGAGGGCGCGGAATTGCTGGTATTGCCCGTAAATGGCACGGGGATGTGCCGATTAATGAGTATTATGATCTCTACAGCATGGGAAAGGACGGTGAAACCATTCTCCCTATTGTCAGCGGCACGGGTAGAGATGATATAATAATGGCAAACGACGGGCAATACATTGGCCTGGCATCGGAGTATTGAAAGGAGAAGTACGATGGGAGTTGTCCGGCTCTGTGCGTTTTTTTTGATAACGGTTTTAGGGGCGTGCGGGTTTGGAGGTGATGAGATTCCCAAGGAAATCCTTGGAAAATGGCAGACCCGGTCTGTGCCCAGATATGAAGACTTTACCATTGAAATTACGGAAGATCTGCTCATCTTCCATAATGGGCTGGATGTTAGAGACGCACAGTTTATCACGGAATGGAAAACAACCAGGCAAGACGGAAAAATCCATTGCGAGATCTATTTCAGAAACGAAAAGGATGAAGAATCGCAGGTTTTTTTGTATTATATTCCTGGAGAAAACGGCGGGGTTATTAGAATTAAAAATCAGGATAATATCAAATGGACAAGAAAAGATGAATTTTGATTACTGTGAAGTAAGGCATCGCGGAGTACTTTGTGTTATCGTTATAAAAGATTGTAGGATCAGATGATTAAATGGAAATCAAATTTATTCAGTAGCCGGGTGGCTCGAAGGATCTTTGCACTTTTTATTATATGTGCAGTTTTGCCCATTGCAGGGCTGGCACTGGTGTCTTTTGTGTATGTCAAAGGACAGCTCTACAGACAAAGCGAAAAACGCTTAAAACAGGAATGCAGTTCTGTCGGGGCGTCCATGTATGATCGCCTTCTTTCACTCAGGTCGGATATGGCAATGGTCTCATCCGCATATCTTCATTCACCTGAAGATTCAGGAGGCGATTTACTTGAGAAACTTCCTGAAAATATTTCACAGCGGTTCCGGGCGTTGGCGGTAATCAGGGACGGAGGGGTTAAATTACCCATTTTGAGAGATATTGGAAGCCTGCCGGAGTTCAACCTCAAAGAAAAGATGCATATGGAGTCCGGAAAGCCCCTTTTATTTTTAAGACCCGGTTCTAATTTCGGACCTGTTGCCAGCATAGCAGTGCTTATGGAACCAGCTCAACCCCTTCGGGAGTTTATGGTCGGTGAAATTAGCAGGGAATACCTGTGGGGCTCGGTCTTAGAGCGCCCTCCAAACTCCGAGTTGGTCGTCTTGGATTATAAAGGGGAAGCACTTTCCAATACTTTCCCTGAACACTTATCCCTGCAAGGCCCTGTCATTCGAAAAATCACCCACTCCCATGCGGGTAGATTCGAATGGGAGTATGAAGATGAGGAATATTTTGCAAGCTATCGTACACTATATCTGAAATCCAATTTTTTGTACCCGGAGTGGAAGATAATTATAAGCGAATCAAAGGCAAATGTGCTGGAGCCGGTGTATAATTTCAACAGGGCGTTTCCCTTTGTCATTGCCATTTCCCTTGGCGTGGTTTTCCTTTTGAGCGTTAGCCAGATCAGGAAAAATCTCAGCCACATAGAAATTCTCAGGGAGGCAACATCCAAAATAGCCAGGGGATCATTTGGGCACCGGGTTGATATCAGGAGCGGGGACGAATTTGAAACCCTGGGCCAGGATTTTAACGATATGAGCAAGCGTCTCGAGGAGGACCAGGCCCTGCTGGTTCAGAATGAAAAGATGAATGTTCTGGGTCAAATGGGCGCTGGTATCGTTCATGAGGCCAACCAGCCTTTGAGTGTTATTTCTCCTTTGCTTCAAATGGCGGCCCTTCATGAAAATTCTCCAGAAAAACGGGAACGCCTGGAAAGAGTTCTTGGTGCTGTAGATAGACTCCAGGGTATACTATCCAAGTTTAAATCTTTTTCGCACAAGTCCGGAGTTAAGGCAGGACCTATTTATCTGCAACAGATTATGGACCAGATCTATGGCCTGTTTCACCACAAACTCATGATGATGGAAATCAAATCTTCTTTGGGCCTGGACGAAAATCTGCCGCCTATTTTCGGCGATAGTGAAGGAATGTCTCAGGTATTCACCAATCTTTTTATAAATGCAATGGATGCAATGGAGGAAAAGGAGGATGGCGAACGCATTCTTGATATCAAGGCCTATAAATCAAATGATGAGATTATAGTAGAAATTAAGGATACAGGTTGTGGGATGCCCGAAGAGACACAAAAGCGTTTATTCGATCCGTTTTTTACTACTAAGCCTCCCGGAAAGGGTACAGGGCTGGGCATGGCAATTGTAGGTTCCATACTGAGCAATCATAATGCCCGAATACATTTGGAAAGTGGGGTCGGTAAAGGCACCATCTTTAGGATAGTTTTTCCTGTGGCTCCTGCCGGATCCAAGACCTGATATGAAGGGCTCGAGCACAAAGCTATTTTATTTTGAAAACAAAGGGGGGGTACTGTTCTTTAGGAAGTTTTTGAAGGGTGCTTGATTATGATTTCACGAGAAAAAAGAAGGATATATCCACTTGTAAATCGGTCGGTTCAGTACAAGCTTACTGCATATATATTGGTGTACTGTTTTGCCATAGTAGTGGTATTGAGTACCGCCCTGTTTTTGCCGGATATACTTGCTCATATGGATGAGAGTCTCAGCCCCGATAAACGCCTGATTGCCAGTGAACGAATCCTTTCTCTCCACTCAAGGATATGGCCGGCGGTTATAGCCCTGGTGTTCCTTGTGGGCCTGCATTTCTGGAGGATTTCTCATCGTGTTATAGGTGCCTTGCACCATCTCCGTTTGTCCTTCGAGCGGATTATGGAGGGGGACCTGAGCTTCAGGGTTAAGCTGAGAAAAGGGGATTATCTTCACCAGGAGGCCAACGTCTTCAACACAATGATGGATCAACTGGAGGGAAAATGGCAGGCAGTTCGGCGAGCGGGCCTGGATACCTTGATGTCTTTTGAAGAAATAGAGAGATATCTGGAAAAGACGGGAAAACAAAAACTTGTCGAGGATAAGTTAATTTCAAGTCATCGTCAAAACCTGGAAGCCCTCATTTACCAGAGTGAATTTTTTACATTGAGTAAATGTGCCGACGAAAATTCCCCCGGGTTTAACCCAGATTGTGCAGCAGACATCGTAGCGGCCTGTTGAAAAACCCAAGTGAAACGCGAATTTGGAGCAATTTTGAACCGCAGGCATATTCATAAATATGTTGAGGATCAAAATTGCGAAAAGAGCGTTGCAGCAAGGTTTTTCAGGCCGCAGTAGTTGGCCCCTGCACAATCTGGGTTTAAGGCTGAATCGGACAGGACAAATGATAATAGGATAAAAACCGAAGGTGCCGGATAATGAGAATTTCCGAAGCCCTTGTTCTATCAGGAACCGGGTATTCCCGCGAAGCTTGGCGGTATTCCTTATTTGAGACCCTCAGGTTCTCGCTCGAGGGAGTTTTTAGCCGATGGTTTTTTCCATCCTGAAGTCGTCCATCACAAAACCTCCGCCTATATCCTGTAGAGTAGGTCCGGCATTTATAAAACCCATTTGCGAGTACCAGGCTATAGAACGCTTATTGTTCTTGTTCACGGTCAGCCAGATCGTCTTGAGTCCCCGCTTTCTGCAGATGTCCTCGGTAAACACCAGCATCTCTTTCCCCAATCCCTTGCCGCGCTCTGATTTTTTTACGTAGATTTTGCCTATCAAGAGAGTGGATTCTCTCAAATTCTGTACAACAGCCAGATAACCAGCACTTTTCCCGTTATGCAGGATAATGTAGTATTCATACCCTTCGGCAATTTGCTCGGCGATCGCCTGTTCGCTCTGGAATTTCTCCAGCATGTAGTCCACCTGCTCCTGACCGATGATGGATACATAATGCTCCTGCCATATGTCCCGGGCAAGGCGTGCAGTTTCCGCTATTTGATCATTCGATATAACTGGCTGCATACCCGGTATCCGGTTTGATTCTTGATTTGTATTCGGCATAGGGCTCATGGTGTGGCTGCTTACTGAGAAAAGACCCGCAAAAATAAAGAAAAGCAAATATATATTTTTGTATCATTATTTACCCAAAAACAAAACCTTTTATATATTGAACCTCACGAGGTACACTGTTAAAATCCTATATTTGAGATATAAAAGGTGAATTTCCTGGGAAGTTGCTGGAGGAAATATCGCTACTTAACTGCATTGAATCAAGATTATTTACATGAAGGAAAAGAGAAAGACAGTTGCCATAGCCCTTAGCGGCGGCATTGACAGCGCCTGTGCAGCTGCCGTATTAAAAAACGAGGGATGGGATGTTGCGGGCGTACACCTTCTTCTTCCTATATCCAATGATAGAGTTGAGAAGATGAGGATTTGCGCCGGCAATATTTCAAAGAGATTGGGAATACCCCTGTATAACCTGGATGTGAGAAATGCCTTTCAAAGAGATGTAATTGATTATTTTATTCGCACTTATTACCAAGGGCTTACACCCAATCCCTGTGTTGTCTGCAATCACCGGATAAAGTTTGAGCAAATCCTGGGGTGGATTGATGAAGAGGGTATTGAATTCCTGGCCACTGGCCATTATGCAAGGACCTGGAAAAGACCAGGCCAGGAAAAGGTGGATTTATTAAAGGGATGGGACGGGGCTAAGGACCAGTCCTATTTCTTACACAGGCTTGATAACTCATGGCTTTCAAGGACAGTTTTTCCGCTGGGGGAAAGCACCAAGGAAGAGGTTAGGCAATTGGCCCAACAGGAAAAACTGCTGGACCTGGTGCATCATGACAGCCAGGAGATTTGCTTTATACCCCGGAATGGATACAGGGAATTCCTTGATGCCAGTATGCCGGTGGAAAAAGGGACATCAGCCGGGAATATACTGGATATCGAAGGAAATGTGTTGGGTGTACACACGGGTACACATGCCTACACAGTGGGTCAGAGACACGGACTGGGCATAGCCTCCAGAAGGCCCCTGTATGTATGCCAGATAAGGCCCGGGAGAAACGAGATCATTGTCGGACACAAAGAGAAGCTTTTCGGTACCACTATTACCGCGCAGGACTTTAACTGGATCGCACCTATCCCTGCTGAGAGCAAATTAATAGTAAAGGGCCAAATCAGGTACAGGCATCAACCTGCGGAAGGAATGCTAACTGTTATCTCCGAGGAAGTTGTAAGGATGGAGTTCGACAGGCCTCAATGGGCCATAACCCCGGGACAGGCCCTTGTCTGTTATAAAGGCGAAAGGGTGCTCGGGGGAGGCTGGATAAAAAAAGCGGAGCAGGATGTCAAGGCGTTTTAAAATCGTTACATTGGGCTGCAAGGTTAACCAGTACGAATCCGCTTACATGGAGAATTCCCTGGCTGATATGGGCAACAGAAAGGCCGGGAAAGGGGAAAAGGCGGATTTAGTAATTGTAAATACCTGCATAGTGACTGCCAGGGCAAGTTATCAGTCCAGGCAGGCGATCAGAAGGGCGGTAAGGGAGAATCCCGGTGCCTTTGTTGCTGCAATTGGGTGCTACGGTCAATTGTTTCCCGGGGAATTAGAAAAGATAGAAGGCCTGAATCTTGTTGCAGGAAACAAGGGCAAGTCTCACCTGCCCCTGGTCTTAACCGACGCGGAACCGGGGGACAGGCCCATTGTTTTGGGCCGCGAATTTGATTTCTCGGAGAAATTTGAAGCTATGCCGGTAGTGAAGTTTTCGAATAAGACCAGGGCCTTTTTGAAGATACAGGACGGATGTGAATCATTTTGCACCTATTGTATTGTGCCTTTTGCCAGGGGTCCTCTTAGAAGTCTTGAGCCTGATAAGGTAATAGAATTGATCGGGAATCTGGAGGCAAACGGGTACCGGGAGGCTGTGCTCACAGGTATACACCTCGGCAGGTACGGAGCTGAACTTGACGGGGAATGGGGCCTCAACAGGCTGCTGACCGAAATTCGAAAAAACGGATTTAAATTGCGTGTAAGGCTTGGTTCCCTGGAACCTCCGGAGGTTGACGAAGAGATGATAGAAATGGCCGAAGGAGGGGGATGGATTTGTCCCCATTTTCATATTTCCCTGCAGAGTGGAGATGATACTGTATTGAGGAAAATGAAGAGGCATTATGCTGCAGAAGGCTTCAGCAGTCTTGTTAAAGATCTCACCCTAAGAATACCCGATGTTTGTATAGGGGTGGATGTGCTGGTTGGATTTCCCGGGGAAGGCGACAGGGAGTTTCGAAATACCTATGACCTCTTGAAGGGCCTGCCCGTTAGCTACATGCATGTTTTCCCCTATTCCGACAGACAGGGCACCGCTGCAGCAAGATTTCCGGGAAAAGTACACCCAGGAATTATCAAGCAAAGGGCCGGCCTGTTGAGGGACCTGGGAAACAAAAAGAGGCATCAGTTCTATAAGAGCTTGCTGGGAAAGACCTTTTTAGTTCTTACCGAGGGGTGGGCAGCCGGGAATAACGGGCTTATAAAAGGGCTGAGTGAAAATTATGCAAGGTTTGTACTGCCCTCCTGCAAACCGCTTAAAAACAGGCTGATGGAGTTAAAGGCGGAGAGGTTGACGGAAAAAGGGATATGGGGAGAGGGAGCGTCTGACTGAAGGGTTACCTTATATCCAGGATTTCGTATTCCATGAATCCACCGGGGGTTTTAACCTTTACAATATCACCCTCTTCTTTTCCGATAAGGGATTTTCCCAGGGGAGAGGTAACCGAGATCTTGTTGGAATCAGGATCGGATTCATAGGGACCTATCAACTGATAGGTGACCTCCTGGTCCGTTTTAAGGTTTATTAAATCCACGGTGGCTCCGAATATCACCCTGTCGAACTGTTTTTGTTCCGTATCAATCACCTCTGATCTGTTGATGGCCGCCTCCAGTTCGTTTAGCCTTGCCTCCAGAAATGACTGTCTTTCCTTGGCTGCGTGATACTCCGCGTTTTCGCTGAGGTCTCCATGTGCCCTGGCTTCTTCGATGGCCTTTAGATTCCTGGGCCTCTCGACAGTTATTATATTTTGCAACTCTTGTCTGAGCTTTTCCAAGCCATCTCTGGTTATAGGCACCTTATTCATTTTTGATTACCCCCTTACAAAACCAAAAATTTTCAGGTTTTGCAGGCTGAATTTTTTTTCTTAATAACAACTTAAAGACCAATAAGCAAGGTTTATGGTAAAAAGCCGCCTGATTGACTTTCTTATCAGAAACCTGCTTTGTCCTTTTTTCCTGCTTATTGCTTGATGGCTTCGTAAAAAGCTGGTTTATGCCGCAAGCGGCATCCTTCGCCTGCCTGCTGCAGGCAGGTCACTGCAGCGTACCATAAGTACGCCTCATTCCTCGGGATTTGCGCGCCTTGAATTTGAATCTTTTTTTCGGAGGCACCTCAATTCTTTAAGAAGGTTGCGAGCCTCTCGGAAGCAGGCAGGTCTTTTCCCGGTTTTGCGGGGGTTAAATCTGGTTAACTGTCCCTTCTTTCATTGTGCAGGCTTAAAACTTGTAGTTTAGATTAAAAGATTTTAGCTACCTTTCTTAAAAAATATCCCGGTTCCCTCCCCCCGGGGAGAGTGCGGGTGTCTCTTGTTTTTAAACGGAGAAGAACCCTTATCTATATTGGGCTTATGCTCCGTATGCAAGGCGGGCGATAGGCAGAGATACACTATGAAAATTCCTGGTTATACGGATAGCATATCCTGAGGCCTCCCCGCCCGCCGGGAGCACCTGAAAAGATCATGCAGAACCGGATACGTTTAAAAAAAGAGATACCCGTGATCTCCCTTTCCGGTACCGGGGAAGGGTTGGAAAGAAGTTAAGGCAATATCTATTTTTGATAACAGGCAAACCTTATTCACGGACGAGTAAACCAGCACTTAAATCGAGCGGGCCAATGCCGCGGGCTGGATAGGCTTTTCCACGATAATCTGGCACGGGTTATTTGCTCGTCATTCAGGGGTATCTCTCCATAAACCGCAAGGTTGAAGGGATATACTATCCCATGTATTTCTCCGGAAAGAGACGGAAACCGGTTTCCAAGGCGGGAGCCGTATTCGGCAGGGGTTTCATTCAAAAGATGCGGCAGGCCGCTGTGGCGCCCCCACTTTAAAAGTGCCCCGTAGAGCTGGGCTATGTCACGGTAGCCTTTTAATCGTGTCAATGCCTTTTGGATGCCGGTACAAACAGCAGCCCAAAGTCTTTGAAACCCGGAAAAGACCAGAGGCCAATCAACAGGTGGCCTTTCCTTGTCCGATGTCCTTGAGAGGAGCCAAAGCACCAGATAGCGAAAGGCAAGGACCCCGAAAATTAAGGCAGCCAAAAAAACGAGGCCCAAAAGGCCCCATCCCAGCATGTCCAAAATATCCTCGCTCAACCAGCTGATTTTTTCGGGTGGAGGAAGTTGCTCCCCTATATCCTCTCCGGACAAAGGAATAGCGGGCTCCTGCTTGACCCCGGCTCCTAATATAAAAAAGCGCAGAAACCTTACCAGAACAGGGATCAACGGGCGGGCCGCTGTTTTTAATGCACCATAGCCTGCATCAGCGGCTACACTAAGATAGGGGATGCAGAAAAGCACAAGTCCTGCCCCAAATGCAACTATTAACAAGGTGAAGGTAGCGAGTACACCAAAACCCCTGTAACCCGCAAGGAAATCTCGGCGCACGTCGCTCCGGTTTCTGATCGTTGATATGGTCAAAATGCTGAAGATGAAAAACGGGAACAGCAGGAGCTCCGGTGCGGAAGCCCTAACCTCTATCCCCCCTTTTACAAGCAGAAAAGATTTTACGATAAATAGAAGAAAAAAGGCGGCCACACCGACATCGAAACGGGTGCATATAGCAAGGTAGGAAAGTGATTTTCTTGCCAAACTGATTGCCCTCAGCCAGAGAAGCAAGGCAAACATCATTATTATGACAAGTATAAACCACTCCATTGGGCTTCTGGTTTTGGTAAAGCACTCCAGTAACCACCCTTTATCCAAATAGGGATATGCACGGTAATTCAAGGCGTATAATATTCTGGATGCGGCGAGCAAAAACCCCGCTGCCTGGAGTCCCAAAACCGAGATCACCCGCAGGCCTATTCCACGCACCGCCAGGGTAAGCAATACCCCGAAGAGATAGGTGCCTATTGCCTCCGGCAAGGGGAAAGGTCTATCAACCAAGACCCTCATCATAAAGGTGGCCCATGCGTAGATCCAGCTCAACTCCATGCCGATGTGTGCCAAAAATAAAAGTTTCCCCTGGCCCTTCCTCATGTTTTATTTGGCTCCTTGATGCGAATCTCATTCATTTGAAATATTTTACTTTCAAGATTATACTTCTCAGACTCGCCTATTTCGGAAGAGGAGCACCTTACATATACCGTTGGTATCCTTTTTTGCCCGAGGTATTGGGCTGTTTCAAGTATCCCCTGATAGTGCTCGTAGGAAAAGTGGACACAGCTTATTCCCCATTGCAATTCCATGGCCCTGTATAGTATATCCTGAAGGCCCCCAACAGCCTTCATTTTCAGCCTGGCAAGAATTTCCAGTATAGACAGAAGTTGTTTGGAACCCCTTCCTACGGAAAGAATATGCGGGCCCCCTTCAACAATTCCGTTCGTTGCAAGGCCCACTGCATAGCCCCGCTGATGGGATTGAAAAGCCAGGGAGGCCACCACCTCGAGGGCCTGCTCAAAGCTCTCTGATGCCTTGCTGCTCTCGAATCGGCTTACCTCTACCGCCAGCAGCACCTTTCCCTGTTCAGAGGGCTCGAAAACCTTTTCCTGCAGGCGGTTGTGTCTTGCGCTTGCCTTCCAGTGGATGTGCCGGGCAGGCCTCCAGTGTTGGTAGTCCCTGGTTCCGAGTATGTATATTGGATCTTCCACCGGGCTTTTGGCCCCCGGTGTGCCGAAAAAATCCCGCCTCGGCAGATTAAAGGCCTTAAGCGGCACGAGTCTGGGATAAACAAGTATTTGAATGTCATCTTCTACCTTTTTGTGTCCCGGAAAAAAACCCAGGAGGTCGCCAACCCTCATATTGAGAGGCCCTAATTGGTGCACTCCTCTTCTCCGTGCAACGAGTCCCCAGTTAAAGCCGGCCCTTTGATACCAGAGCAAGCCGCACTCGTCTGCTAATCTTGTGTTTCCGGGATAAGGATCAAGAGCGCCCTTTACAGGTACACTTATTTCGAGCCAAACAGGAAGTAACTTGGAATTTTCCGCATATACATGCAAAGAAAGGATTTCATCCGGAAAAAGCCTGTATTTGTCTACACTTGAGGAGCATCTGATTCTCGCAAAGCTGAGCCTGCTCCACAACCTTGCACCGATCGTGATGCCCAAGACGAGGAGGCACAACACGGTCAGCCCCTGTTGTCCGTGCAGCAGTGCTATAAAAAGGCATATGGCTACAAAGAATTGAACAAGCGGGACGATAAAAACTGAGGGAAGCCGGCTTTCCAGGGTTTCCATGGCAATCCTTCTGTTAGGTGAGGGCGGATACCGGAATTTGATCCAGAATTTCCTTAAGGATATTTTCGGTAACTCCACCACGCAATCTTTCTTCGTCGGCAAGGATCAATCGGTGCGCCAAAACAGGAATTGTCAGATCTTTGATATCGTCCGGCAACACAAACTCTCTACCCCGGAGTGCTGCAAGTGCCTGACCGGTGCGCATCAAACCAAGAGAACCCCGCGGGCTTGCCCCGAAACGCAAGGATTCATGACTGCGCGTGGCCCTTACTATATCCGCTATGTATTCCCTTACAGGTTCGGAAATTCGAATCTTTTTTCGTTCATCTTGCAACCCTGTTATCTGCTCGGGGCTTGCAACCGCTCCGAGGCTTGCCAAAGGATCCTCGTCTCTAAAGCGCTCCAGCATTGATATCTCTTCCTCCTTCTCTGGGTATCCAAGCCTCATTTTGAGAAGAAACCGGTCAAGCTGTGCCTCGGGCAGAGGAAAGGTCCCCTCCAGTTCAATAGGATTCTGGGTCGCTATTACGAAGAAGGGGCGGGGCAGGAGATAGGTGTAGCCATCCACGGTTACTTGTCTTTCTTCCATGCTCTCCAGAAGGCTGGACTGGGTACGGGGAATGGTGCGGTTAATCTCATCGGCGAGCAGGATATTGGTAATTACCGGCCCGGATCGAAAGGTAAACCGGCCGGTTTTTTGATTATAGACGTTAAAACCGGTAATATCCGAGGGAAGCAGATCCGGGGTGAATTGCAGTCTCTTAAATGTTCCGCCTATGGTCTTGGCCAGGGACTTGGCCATTAAGGTTTTGCCCAGGCCGGGCACATCCTCGATAAGGGCATGTCCATCGGCAAGAAGGGCTACAAGCAGAAGCTCGGTAGCCTCCAGTTTTCCAACGATCACCCGGGATATGTTTTTTATGATTTTATCACATAATGAAAAGTCCAAGTTAATACCCCAAAGAAACCTTCGATTTTAACAGCGGAAATAATTTCCGGCTGCCAGGATTTACCCTTTTTAACAAAATCCTGCATAATCAGAATTTCAATTCAGAATTTTTTACCTACTTTTTAAATGATAGACAGAAAAATACCTTGCCTTGCAGGGGCCTTGCTTCGGAAAGGGATAAGGGTTACGCCTGATTATCTATCATGCTTTATTTCTATTGTAAAAAGAAAAAAACATTTAAAAAATGCTAAAGTTTTTTAAGGGATATGCCGATTCTACATCTAGAGAAGATATTAACATTTGCCAGAGGGCAAACTTTCCGAAAGGTTTGGGCGCAAAGTCACCGACCTACTTCCATTCCGGATAAGGTAGCGGGACTGCAAGGCAAGGCTTTCAATACCCGCTTTTTCCTTTCGGAGGCGGGTTTTTTAATGTTGATGGCTTCGTAAAAAAGTCCAAATTCTTCGTTGCGCTGCATCCTTCGCCTGCCTGCTGCAGGCAGGTCACTGCAGCGTACCATAAGTACGCCTCATTCCTCAGGATTTGCGCGCCTTGAATTTGAATCTTTTTACGAAGCCATCGGATATCGACTTTTTACTATGCTGTCAATATTCTATGAAAAATATTAAGGGGTTTTAAATTATGGCGGATGGAGATTACGCGGCATTGAGCGCCCTTAGCGGATATTCAAAGGCGGCGGCTGTTGTTTCAAATAATATCGCCAATATGTATACCGAGGACTTTGTTAAAAGCAGAGTGGTCATGCAAGAGTCCCGGAACAGCGGGGTTGATGTTTTAGTAAGCAAGACGAAAAAAACAGAAATTACAGCCGAGGAAAAAAGGGGAACCGACCCCGCCGGGGAACATAGGCCAGATTATACCAAAATAGGTTCCGAGGTGAATCTTGCTGAAGAGTTCGTTCACTTGACCTTGTACCAAAGAGGTTTTGAGGCCAGCCTGAAATCCCTTGAGACTAACAGGGAAATGCTGGGAGCAATCCTGCATGTTATAGGATAAGTCCAGGGTCATGCAGAAAATTTTTTTGAATCTCTGAGGGAAAAAAGGCATATATTTCGAGGATATCAATCATGTCCGGCCTTTCCATTGATTTAAAATCCAGTTTGCTTGTTTCATTGACCCATGGCTATGCCCGGGCCAATCAGGATTTTTCTGCACCTAAAAGCGTGGATTTGACGGATCTTGCCTTGACCGGCATATACTCCAACAAAAATGAGTATTCCAGGCAGAGGTCCCTTAACGACACTTTGGAAATCTTCTCGGAAAAGGCCCTGACCCTATACGAGGCCTTGGATTCCTTTGAATTCCCCTCCGGAAGCCTCCCGGGACTGTTTCGTACCGCCGATGTTTCAGATAACAAAAAACTCACCGCCACTGCAGTTTCAGGTGCTACGGTTACGAATTACCTTGTGACAATAGACCGCCTTGCCACTGCCCAGGAAAACAGAAGTGAAATCCTGGTAAGCTCGGATAACACTGAGCTGGACGAGGGCGCCTATGAGTTCACCCTTACCGTGGGCGATAATTCATATTCTCTCGGGGTAAACGTGGATAAAAGCGGCCTTTATCCGGATACAAACAAAAGCCTGTTTGATAAATTGGCCAGGGAGATCGGAGGGGCCGAAGATGCAGTGGTGGCATTTGTCACGGAAACCTACCGTAAAATATATTCCACCCTGTCGGATAATATGTATGATAAAGTGGCATATCTCACAATAATGGCCAATGAGCCGGGAGATTCCAATCATTTTTCGCTGAGCGATGATACGGGCACTTTAATAGATACCCTGAGTTTAAACAACATAGTACAGGGCGGTCAAAAGTGCCAGTACCGTTTGGAGAGCAGCCTGTCTGCCGCCTCCACCAACACTATAACCGCCGACGGAGGTCATTTGACATTGAATTTTCTTGACGCCAGCCCGGATCCTGTAATTATTACAGTAAAGAGGGGGCCGGAACCCACAAAGGAGAAAATCTCCGATCTTATATCCGATTATAACGAATATATTAACTGGCTGGACCTGAATAAACGTTATATCAAACCGGTTGTAAAGCAAGACCTGATAAAAAGAATCGATGCTGTTTCAAAAGACCTAAACTCGATCGGCTTGAGGGTTAACTCCAACGGTCGGGTGGAGATTTTAGATGATTTCAACGATGCCCTGCAAAGTGACGTAGGCACGGTGAGAGAGAGCCTTACAGGGGATGGCGGCCTTTTTTCCAAGGTTGGGGAAGCACTCGGAGATATCCTGGAGAAAGGTGTCCAATCTTACGCAGTTTACCAGGACGATACGTATTACAGCAGAAAGGGAATTGAAGAGGGATTTATTATGAGAATAAAGAATTCCGGCGAGCTCGATTTATATGTCTAGGCCGGGATTCCTTTATTTGATAGCTTTTTACGAGTCCGTCTTATTTAAGTCTTCTTAACACCTCCCCGGGGTCTATATCGGATTCTATCCAGTCGGAGATCCGTACTATTTTTCCGCCTTCCGCGCACTTGGCAAGAAACATAGAGCGTGCCCCCTGCCTTATTTCCGGGCCGAAGGTAATTTCCGGGCCTATCCCCTGAAATCCTTCAAGGCTTTCCATGGCCTTTACGAAATTTTCCGCGGTGAGTTCCCTCCCGCACCTTTCCATTGCCTCTACCATAGGTTCTACAAAGACTATACCGGCATAATAGAAGATCCCCCACCTGTCGTTGGGTGCAAACCTGTTGTGGGCTTCCCTGTATCTTTTCATAAGGGGGTGGTCGGAATAGGGCAGTTGGCCGAAGGTGACAAATATAACATCCTCGTATAACCCCCTGGTAATCTTGTACATTATTTCCGTATCGCTCAGGCTGCTGGTAGCCATCCACTGTGGGTTAAACCCCAGTTTTGATCCGGTCATGATCATTATAGCCCCGTGCTTTGGGGTGGTCCACATAAGTACGCAATCCGCCTCGGCCGCCTTAAGCTTCAAGCAATGTGAACTCAGGTCCGTATCCATTACCTCCACTGACACGGACTCCACCAACTCCATGCCGCGTTTTTCAAGGGCCATCTTAGTTCCTATGAGCCCTATCTTGCCGTAATCGTCGTTTTGGTAGAAAACAGCCAGCCTTTTTTTGCCCAGCTTGTTGACAGCATGGTCCACCAGTATTGCTGCCTCGTCACAGTAAAGGGGATAAACGCCGAAGAGGTATTTTGAAGGCGGGTAGGCCCAATGTGGAGATCCGGCGGCAGGGCCCACCCAGGGAACCTTTTTAATATTTAGGTATTTTTTTAATGCCATTCCGGGTGCGGTTCCCACGCCACTGGCAAAGGCAAACACCTCCTTTTCCTCCACCAGTTCCTTGGCTATGGCCTTTGTCTTTGCAGGCATGTACCCGTCGTCCCGCAGATAGTATTTTATTTTTCTACCGTGTATGCCTCCCTGGCTGTTTATCATCTGAAAATACATCCCGGTACCCCTGGCAACAGCACCCCACAGAGAGGCAGGCCCCGTCTGGGGGCCCCATTGGCCTATCCTGATCTCTTTATCGGTTACTCCTCTTTCCGCTTCCGCAGGGCCGGAAAAAGACAAATGTCCAAACAGCGCGATCAATAATACAGCTATTATTCTTGTTTTTCGCATAATTTTTTCAACCTCCTCACGGTTTGGTTTTGTACATTTCCTCAATGAGGTCACGGAAATTTTCATTCATGTATTTTCTCTTGATCTTCATTGTAGGGGTTACCTCACCATCTTCTTCATACAACTTTTTGGGCAAAATGGTAAACTTTTTTATTCTTTCTGCCTGGGAAAGCCCCTTATTTACCTCATCCACCTCTTTTTTTATCAGCTGTATGATGTGCGGATTCCGGGCAAGATCTTTATAGGTGGAGAATTGTATCTTGTTATCCTGTGCATATTTTACAACATTATCCTCATCCACCAGAATAAGGGAAGTGATGAATTTCCTGTTTTCCCCTATGATTACCGCGTCATTTATGTAAGGACTGAATTTTAGCTGGTTTTCTATGTATTGAGGGGCGATGTTCTTCCCGCCAGCAGTTACTATAATATCCTTTTTTCTATCCGTTATCTTGAGGTACCCGTCCTCGTCCAATTCCCCGATATCTCCGGAGCACAACCAGCCGCCTTTCAATGCCTTGCTGGTAGAATCAGGGTCTTTGTAATAGCCCTTAAACACGGAAGGGGACTTAACCAGTATCTCTCCGTCATCTGATATCTTTACTTCTACTCCGGCTAGAGGGGTGCCCACCTTCCCGAATTTTAATGTTTTCCCCGGCCTGGATGAGCAGGTTACGGCGGTTCCCTCTGTCTGTCCGTACCCCTCTATCAGGTTAACGCCTATGGACTGGAAAAAATGAAGAACACCCGGTGATATGGGGGCGCCGCCTGATACGGCTACCCGTAGACGGTCGAATCCAAGCCTCTCCTTTAATTTTCTGAATACCGCAAGATAGGCGATACCGAATTTAATATTTAGATAAGCAGGAACAGGCCTGAAATTCATTATCCTTGTGGTCCTTTGTTTTCCGATACGAAGGGCCAGGGAAAAAACCATTTTTTTGAACCGGGTTGCATCGGACATCCTTATAAGGATACCGGATAGGTATTTCTCCCAGATTCGGGGAACCCCGATACATACCGTGGGGGATATTTCTCTCATATTATCCGTGATTGTGTCTGGCCTTTCTACGAAATTTACTTTGAACCCGTGTGTTATATGTGCAAATACGGAGAATACACGCTCAAAGATATGGCAAAGGGGAAGGAAAGAGAGGGTCTCATCAGTTGAATCAACCGAGATGACACTTTGGACCGCACTTCCCATCCATGTGACGTTTCTATGACAAAGCATGGCACCCTTGGGAGGCCCTGTTGTACCCGAGGTATAAATAAGCACGGACAGATCCTCCGGTTGAACCTCAGACATGCGTTTCTCGAAAATATCGGGCTTCTCCGCCTGGACACGACTGCCCAGCTCCAGGAGATCATCGTAGGTCATTATCATAGGGTCCCGGTTTTTTTTTAATCCCCTGGTATTCCAAATTATAATCTTTTTCAACAAAGGAGCCTTATTTCTGAAGCGCAACCATTTTTCGAGCTGCTCCTCGTTTTCCACGAAAAGGAATCTGGAATCCGAATTTTTAATTACATATTCCACCTGGCTCCATGGATTGGTTGAGTATATCCCCACGGACACCCCGCCTATACACTGGATTCCAAGATCTATTATCACCCATTCCGGGCAATTATCCCCTATAAGGGAAGCACATTCCCCCTTTTTAAGGCCCATGGAAATAAGCGCTGCTCCTATGTATTTGGCAGACCTGTAGTATTCATCCCAGGTAATATCCCGCCAGAGGCCCAGGTGCTTTTTCCTCATGGACGGCTCGTGGGAATATTTTTTTGCGGTATGAAAAAAAACATGGGGAACAGTCCCCTGATTCATATGCCTATCTCCATCGTTTATTTCTCTTGCGCCCTCTGTAGGCCGATTCCGTTTTTTTTACCCCCAGGTAAAATTCCTTGACGTTTTCGTTTTCCATCAATTCCCGGGACTCCCCCTTTATTACAAAGTGCCCGTTTTCCAGTATAAAGCCGAAACCGGAGATATTAAGGGCCATCCTGGCATTCTGTTCCACCAGCAATATGGTAACCCCCTCATTTTTTATAATTCCTATGATTCTGAATATTTCCTTTACCATCAGTGGGGATAGGCCCAGGGAGGGTTCATCCAAAAAAAGTAATTTAGGCCTGTTCATCAATGCCCTTCCCATGGCCAGCATCTGCTGCTCTCCACCTGAAAGTGTTCCGGCCAGTTGATTTTCCCTTTCCTTGAGTACCGGAAAGTAATCGTGGATTCCGTTGAGATCTTTCCTTATTCCGGCCCTGTCATGCCTGCGGTAAGCACCCATAAGGAGGTTTTCTCTGACAGAGAGCCGTTCAAACACTTCCCTGCCCTCGGGTACGTATGAGATGCCCATTCTTACCAAATTCTCCGGAGATTTGCCATTGATGGTCCTGCCCATAAATTCGATTGTTCCCTTCTCCGGCTGGTCCTTAATAAGCCCTATAACCGTCTTCAGTATTGTGGATTTTCCTGCACCGTTATTTCCGAGTACCGCGGTTGTGCTGTTTTGTTCAAGGGCCATGGATATTCCTTTTAGGGCCCTTATAAGTCCGTAGTATGTCTCTATGTTTTTGATTTCAAAATATGCCATTCCAGGCTATTCTCCCAGATAAGCCTTGAGCACCTCAGGGTCATTTTGGATTTCCCCTGGCCTGCCTTCACCTATGACTTTGCCGAAATTGAGGGCG
Source organism: uncultured Desulfobacteraceae bacterium (assembly GCA_964655655.1). Taxonomy (GTDB): domain Bacteria; phylum Desulfobacterota; class DSM-4660; order Desulfatiglandales; family B25-G16; genus CAZZPR01. The sequence continues at coordinate 23,560 of CAZZPR010000032.1, forward strand.
AGTATCCAGTCCGATATGCCCATAACCATGTTCATATCATGCTCTATCAACAGTATGGTTATATCCAGCTCATCTTGTATTTCCTTGAGACAGAAGATCAGGTCTTCCTTTTCCTCAACGTTCATTCCGGAGGATGGTTCGTCCAGGAGCAGGAGTTCGGGTTCCAGTGCCAGTGCCCTTCCCAGCTCAATTAGCTTCTGTGTCCCGTAGGGAAGGCCGCCGGCAAATCTGTCCCTGGCGAATTGCAGGTCCAGAAGTTCTATGATTCGTTCAGCGTGTTCTCTGTGGTTAATCTCTTCAAGGGCGGCGCTTGATCCTCTTCTGGAAAAAGTGGCACATTTCAGAATTCCGGTATTAATATGTATGTGCCTGCCGAGCATGAGATTTTCCATGGTTGTCATATTTGAAAAAAGCTCTATATTCTGAAAGGTGCGTGCAATCCCCATTTTTGCAATATTGTGGGGCTTGAGGCCGGTTATATTATTCCCCTTGAACGATATGGTTCCCCAGTCGGGTTTGTAGATTCCGTTTATACAGTTGAACATGGTTGTCTTTCCCGCACCATTGGGACCGATTATGGAAAAAATACCCTTTCTGTTGATTGAAAGACAGACATCTTCCAGCGCCCTGAGCCCTCCAAAGCTGACCGTAAGATTGTCGACACTGAAGAAATTGGAACCTGCCATCTACTTTAAACCTTTTTTACATAATGCTTTGCAAAAAGCCCGCTCGGTCTGAAACATAATACCAGCACTATAACCAGAAAGGCCACTATAGACTTGAACTGGAGTGAGATATAGCCGCCGAAAATGGTCTCTATTATACCCAGTATGTACCCGCCCAAGGCCGAGCCCACAAGGGATGTCATGCCGCCCAACACCGCGGCGGCAAACCCCTTTATAAGCGGATCTATCATCAGGTTTGGGTCAAGCGTGGCCATTGGCGCAAGCATAAGACCTGCCGATGCCCCTATGAAAGAGCTCATGCCCCAGGCCATGGACAATATCCTTTTGGTCCTTATCCCGCTTATTTTGGCGGCAGTAATATTCTGCTGTGTTGCCTTCATGGCAATACCCGCCTTGGTGTATCTGAAAAAGATAAACATTAAAAGCATTAGCAGAAAAGCCACAACAAGGGTCAGAAGGTTCAGATGGCTTATCACGGCATTTCCGAATTGGATGACATTATAATCAGAGACCGGGAAGGGGAGACACTTTTGTTCTGAACCCCATTTCCAGCTTGCAAACCCGTACAGCATCATCTCGAAACCCAGAGTTATAAGTATGAGGCTGAGCACGTTGGGGTTCTTTGCCCTCCTTAAAAACACGAATTCCATAAAAACCCCTAACAAAATTGAAAAGACCAGGGCCCCGGAAAGAGAAACAAAGAAGGACCGGCTGTAATTTTCCAGAAGCATATATGCTACAAAGGTGGATATCATAGCCATTTCACCCTGTGCAAAATTGGGCACCTCAGAGGTCTTATAGATGATTACCATGGCAAGGGCAATAAGCGCATAGATACTGCCTATGGCTATCCCGCTTATTAATAATTGAAAAAACATCCTCTATTTTCCCCCTATCCGGAAAGTGAAATATGTTTGGATAGTTTTAATGTGCTGTCGGCAAGGGTTCGGCTTCTTTATTGACCTGATCAAAAAGGCCATGTTTTCCAGTAGGTTTTTGTTCTTATCCAGAACCCGTAGAGTCCCAGTGGCTCGAACACCACAATAAGCACGATTATCAGCCCAAGTATTATACTTGTTACGTTATGGATACCGGTTACTGTCATCCAATTCTGCGAAATATTTATTATAAGACCCCCGACTAAGGGAAGATCTTGAATCTTGTCCAGCATAAGGAGAAGCCAGGTCATTAAGATGCCCCCCATAATTGGCCCGAGTATGGTTCCCAAGCCTCCCACGATTACAAAGGTAAGAAAATATATAGAAAGGGTAAAATTAAAGGTAGTGGGGTTTATAAAGCCAAGCATAAACGCCATAAGCCCCCCGGCGATACCGGTATAAAATGCGCTTATTGCAAAAGACAGGGTCTTGTAATGGGTAATACTGACTCCCATGGTCCGGGCTGCAACCTCCGAGTCCCTGATAGCCACGAATGCCCTTCCAGCCTTAGTCTTTAGAAGATTTCTGGCACTCCATACAAGTATAAATGTTGCTGTCATTATAATAAAATAAAGGCCTTTATCTGTTGACAAAGAATATTTGCCCAGGAGTTTTATCTCGGGTGTCTCTATTCCCATTCTGCCGCCGAAAAATTTCAAGCGCCCAATTATCTGGGTAATTGCCATACCGAAACCCAGTGTTGCGATCGCAAGATAAGGCCCCTCCAGTCTGAGGGCGGGGAGGCCCAGCAGAAACCCAAAACCCGCGGAAATGATACCTCCTATAAGAAGTGAGGGAATAAAGGGTATTGAGAGCTTTGTCATTAAAAGTACAGTGGAAAAGGAGCCGATGGCAAAGAATCCGGCATGGCCTAGTGATATCTGCCCGGTATATCCGACCAGTATATTTAATCCTATGGCGACAATGACATTTATGGCCATGTAATTTATCATGTAAATGTAGTAGTTGGAAACAGTAAATGGAAAGATAATTACAATTGCCAAAAGGAAAAGAAACCAAAAACAAGCCTGCCTGTTGCCAAGGAATTGGATATCCTCATAGTAACCTTTTTTTATGTACATGGAATGCCTTTGCCTTGGTTGAATGCCGTTTGATTATTCAAGTACCGGAGCATGCTACCGTTTTATATGTATTTTCCGGATCATCCAGGAGGAGAGAACACGGCTGCTTTTTTTTGAAATTCTGTACGAGGCCATTAAAGTTTTTGTTTTAAGGGCAAAAAAAACGGATCCATGTTCTCTTCCTGGGCCGGTAAGGGTTCCTTGAAAAAAACCGGTTGTTACCGGACCACTGTTTCTGCCGGGTTAATGTAAGTAGCGCACAAGTTCTCTGCAGTTCAGAAAAGGATGCTGTAAGCTGCGCTGAGGATAAATTTATACCCAGGTTTTGATTCTATACAAAGGCAGGGCATTTTTCAAGTCTTATCGGCTTTTTGCTTGACATGTAATTGAGCATCGGATAGTGCGATTCATATGCTCAGCGAAATTGAGAAAAAGATTGTGGCTCATCTCCAGGGTGATTTCCCTCTAAACCCAAGGCCTTATGCTATTCTTGCGAAAAGGGTTGGGATAAGCGAACAGGAATTAATTGAAAGGATAAATGACCTTAAGCTTCGAGGAGTATTGAGGAGCCTAGGCGCTGTCCTTAACCATCAAATTGCAGGTTATGATGCAAATGTGATGGTTGTCTGGAGAGTGCCCGAGGAAAAGGTAGAGGAGGTTGGCGAATTGATGTCAGCCTTTAGGCGGGTCAGCCATTGCTACCAGAGAAAGACGACAAAGGAGTGGTCGTACAATATGTTCACCATGATACACGGAAAAAGCAGGGGGGAATGCATAGCAACAGTGGATGAGATTGCCAGCAAAACCGGAATAGGTGATTATAAACTTCTTTTTACCCGCAAAGAGTTAAAAAAAACCAGCCCGAAATACTTTTAGGCTGGAGCAGGGATTGTTGCGGAATATAAAAAGTACAAAGATAAGAGGTGCAATGCATGGGAAAAACATCGGGCGAATTCTTTGCCAGGGCAAGAGATATTATACCCGGCGGTGTAAACAGTCCGGTTAGGGCTGCACGTGCCGTGGGACTTGATCCCTTGTTTATCCAGAGGGCAGACGGCTGTTACTTATGGGATGTTGAGGGCAGGAGATACATAGATTATGTATGCTCATGGGGCCCCATGATACTCGGGCACAGGCCTCCGGAGGTGATCCAGGCCATTAATGATGCCCTTCAGGATGGGACGAGCTTTGGAGCGCCTACGGAGCTGGAGGTAAATCTTGCAAAGGAGATAATTCAAAGTGTGCCGTCAATAGAAATGGTGAGGATGGTAAACTCCGGCACAGAAGCTGCCATGAGTGTTATTCGTCTGGCCAGGGGTTTCACCGGGAGGAATATAATAATAAAGTTTGATGGTTGTTACCATGGGCATTATGATAGTTGCCTGGTTTCCGCGGGATCCGGCATGGCCACCTTTGGAATACCCGGCAGCCCGGGGGTTCCGGAGGATATAGCAAGGCTTACTATTTCTCTTCCCTTCAATAATCTGGAGGCAGTGGAGAGCACAATGGAAAGGTTTGGCGACCAGGCCGCAGCGGTTATCGTAGAGCCGGTGGCGGGAAATATGGGTGTTGTGCCGCCCAAGGATGGATTTTTAGAAGGACTAAGAAGGATTACCAGGGAGAAGGGTGCGCTGCTAATATTTGACGAAATTATCACCGGGTACAGAGTGAGCCTCGGAGGTGCCCAGGCCCTTTACGGGATAAGTCCGGATCTTACTTGCCTGGGAAAGATAATAGGCGGCGGGCTTCCTGCAGGGGCTTACGGGGGAAGAAAGGATATAATGTCCAGGATTACCCCGGAGGGTGATATATACCAGGCTGGCACCCTTTCAGGCAATCCCCTGGCAATGGCAGCAGGGCTTGCCACCTTGATGATCTTAAAGAAAGAGGAGACATATTCCAAATTGGAAGAGAGGTCCGATTTGCTGTTTAACGCTCTGGCAGATGCAGGTAGAAGCGCTGGGGTGGATATAACCCTTAACAAGGTAGGGGCCATGGGTTCCATTTTTTTTGGAAAAGAGCCGGTGGTTGATTTTAACACTGCAAAAAAGACCAGAGCCTCCATGTACAAGCCCTTTTATAAGGAAATGTTATCCAGGAAGATCTATTTAGCTCCTTCGCCATTCGAAGCCATGTTCCTATCCCTGGCCCATAACGGAAAGATTATCAAAAAGACTGTAGAGGAAGCCTACAAAAGTTTTAAAAGTCTTTAAATCTATGCTTAAGAACTTGTTACCTTTACAGATTTTATTATGGGCAAATTTGGTAAATGTATAAGTGAGCTTCTAAGGGAAAAGCCTGTCAGGGCCTCTGCTCCGTGCAGGATAGATTCAGGCGGCACATGGGATATAAAATGCCTGGCGCTTCCCTTTGAGTCTTTTGCACCGGTTACAGTCAATCTTGCAATAAACCTGAGGAGTTATGTTTCCCTTTTACCATACCGGTCGGGATGGGTAAGTGTATCTTCAAGGGATTTTGAATCCAGGGAGGCCTACCCCTTTGAACAGCTACCGTTCGATAGCCGTTTCGGGCTGATTTTTTCAACAGCAGCCTTTTTCGGGTTTAACGGGGTGGAAGTGGAAATAAGTTCCGACTTTCCTGTTAATTCCGGCCTGGGAGGATCCAGCGCAGCGACGGTTGCTGCCATAAGGGCATTTTCAGCGGTCAAATCCCTTTTGGGGCAACAGGGAATAGGCAAAGAAAAAATATTTCACCTGGCATATCATCTGGAAGATGCGGTTAACGGGGGAATGTGCGGCATGCAGGATCACGGGGCCGCGGTCTTTGGAGGCGCGAATAAATGGTCCTGGAATTACTCCGATAAAAGAAACACCTGCAAGAGGACGTCAATCCTGGACAGGGAAGGACAAAGGGAAATTTCAAAAAGAATCCTTTTGTCATATACCGGTAAATCTCACTCTTCTGCGGAAATAAACAGGAGATGGGTGGAGGATTTTTTAAGGGGAGGCACAAGGCCAGGGTGGATAAAGGTAAACGAAATAGTTACCCGGTTTGCCTCCCATATGAAAGAGCACAAATGGAAAGAAGGGGCGATGGATCTAAGGGAAGAGGTATCCATAAGAGAGGATATTACCCCGGAGGCCTTTATTCCTCTGATTACCACTCTTATTCGGCAGGCGGAGTCATGCGGGTGCGGTGCAAGGTTTGCCGGGGCCGGAGGCGGAGGGGCTGTTTGGGCACTTGGAGAAATCCCTGATATCAAAGAATTAAAAAAGATATGGTCTGAGACATTGAAAGACGTAAAAGGGGGCAGGATGCTTGATTTTTCAGTAGACCCCTATGGTTTAAGGAAGGAGAGGATTTGAATGGAAACAGTCTTTTCCTGTTATCCTGTTTATTCACGCCGGCGCTTGCGGCATAAAATAGCTTTTTACGAAGCCATTAGTTTAAGATTTTGCACGAATAGAATTCTCCATGGCTTAACCTGATAATGGTTACTTCAGGCGGGGCAAGAAAACGAATCGGGGGGCCCCAGGTGCCTGAGCCCCGGCTCACGTAAAGATGAGAATTCTTTGGCAGGCGTACAAGTCCGGAAGTTTCAGGGAAAAACAGGCGAGTGATAAGGCTGAAGGGAAAGATCTGCCCCCCATGGGTATGTCCTGAAAGCTGGAGATCAAAAAAGCCGATTGCATCTTTTTCAACCAGGGGCATGTGTTTGATTAGAAGTGTGAATTTTTCCCGGGGAAGTTTTGATAACAATTTCCTTTCCCGGACTACTTTATGAAGACCATAACGCTTTCCGGTCCGGTCATCTATTCCGGCAACGGCGATAACGTCCTCAACGGTAATGGCCTCACCCTTTAGAATTTTAAACCCTGCCCTTCTGGTAAAATTCAATGCCTGGTCAAGTTCTGCGTAAAACTCATGATTTCCTGTTATAGCGAACTTACCGTATTTGACATCTACAGACTTTATCTCTTCAGCGAGCCCTTCGAGGGTATTCATCTGCCCATCCACAAGATCACCCGCGGATATCAATATCTCCGGATTTACCTTTTCTATCTCCCTAAGAATTGACCTCAATCGCTTTCCTCTGACTATAAGCCCGAGATGTACATCCGATATTAATGCTATGGTGATGGTTTCTGTTTCTTCGGCTATCTTAGGACTTTCAAGTAACTTAAATCTGCAAATGCGTTGTAAGTAGTTCATGTTCTTTA
>CAZZPR010000033.1:0-30024 GCA_964655655.1 uncultured Desulfobacteraceae bacterium
GCCCGTATTAAATTGTCCCGACTTTATCCGTCAATTGATGATTGACATGACACTACTTAATAAGGCCTGAGTTGAGCCAAGGTTTCACAATGCAACTACCTGAGATCCAGAGGCGGCTCATATCTTTCATCCAGATATCGTATTATGGCATTTAGATAAGGGTTCACCCTTTCAGGGGAAGGTATTACCCCTTTAAATGAATCGCTGTTTTCTTTTATGTAGTCTTTAAGTTTCCTGCCCTGTTTCAAGGCCAACTTCCCAATGCTTTCCGCCTCCCTGCCCTTTGCCTCTTCCGCCTTTTTTGTGGACCGTAGAAACGCCACGCATCTCTGTGTATAGTCTACAAGCGTTTCAAATTTTGTCACGTTCCCCCTGAACAATCCTTCGGGTGCCTTCTCCTTGGCAGCGGAAAGCTGCTCTATGCATCTGTTAAGCACCTCGTCTGTAAACACATAAACTGCGTTTGGAAAACCGCTTCCGGGGAAACACCTCCTGGAATCTATCATTGCCATTTCCAATATATTAAAAAAATCTCTCATCTCCCGCCAGGAAGGGCCAAAATTTTCCACACAAAAATCATTTATCATTTCATCCACATCTGCATTCACGTCCAGCAATAGTGCCGAAGCTACATGGAAGTTAAGCAGGCTCGCCGCAGAACCGGGATTATATTGGCTGTAAAGGCCGATAACCCCATTTTGCCTGTACCAGGATATATCATGCCTTATGGAATGCACTATGGGCCATGGCAAATCCAGCCAGTTCACTTTGTAGTAATACTCATAGATGAAGATTTTATCGGTCAACTCATGCCAACCTTTAATGACCTCCCTAAATCTCCGGTTGGGCATGCATAAAGGATCAGATATGGGGTGGTTCAGGCAGTATTTCTGGAAATGGCACACCAGGGGATAGGTATTTTCCGGGATAGTTATAGACCTGTCCCTAGGCGGGGCGGCATATATATCATAACAGCCAAACCTCAATATGATATCCGGGAACTCCTCATGAACGATCTCCGATATTTTTTTATAAAACAAAAACATCCTTCTGGAATACAACTGATCCGGCTCCGGATCCTCTTCGTCCATTGCCGTGCATTGAGGGCATTGACAAAAGTTCCTGTTGTCTTCCGGCCCAAGGGTCACTATGTCGATTTCAGGGTTTTTCCTTATTATTTCTTTAAGGTTCTCCGCGACGGTCTGTTGCACTTGGGGATTGGAGGTGCAAATTTGGCGGGGCTCCCGGTTTTCTCCTATAAGAGAGTAATATTCAGGGTGCTCCTCGAAATATTTATCCGGGGGGAGTAACCGAAAAAAAGTGTGAAAAGATCCCCATATATTATAATAGTCGGTATCCCCCCTTTGATATTCCGGGGATATATTTACATTGCTTCCATGCTCCGCTCCCCACCTGTCCGATCCTATCCAGCGATATTTAATGTCAGGTGTTTCCTTTGAAATAAAGGTAACATCAGCATAAAGATTTATTCCTAATAACAGGCCAAGCCCCAAAAGAAGATATTTCACCCTCAACTTAAACCTTCTCTTTTTTATGTAATAATTTTTGATGGCTTCGTAAAAAGCTATTTTATGCCGCAAGCGGCATCCTGTGAGCAACGAACTTTATTAATACGTCGAGTTAAGTTCGTTGGAAGCCCGAATATTTGGGCACTGCCGGATACAGTGGTATTTCAATACACAGGTTCCAGGTTCCATGTTCACAGTTCAAGGTTAAAAAACATATTATCCCCTTTCATAAATATTCCTGCTAATTGCACCCGGGGAGAGTGCGGGTGTCTCTTATTTTTTACGAGTCCGTCAATTTTTCATCTCCCCACTAACGTTGTTTATTCTATACATATCAAAGGTTTTATCAAATAATTTATCCCTACGCCCAATTATCACCCTGATCGCATTCAATAATACCTGAGAAATACAAAAACAAATAAACCAAAAACAATCCCCCACAACCTTAAAAAACCTGCCTGTTTCTGAGAGCCAATATCTTGTTTACTGTGGTGAGCTTTAACCCGGATTGTGCAGCAGCCGGCTGCTGCACAATCCGGGTTAAATAAATGAAAAAGGTCTTTGGGCCTTGTCAAGGTATTAACCGAGCAACTTGATTCTACTGGTGTTATTGTGTATAAAACAATCTTGGCAAAAGTGACAAAATAGGAGAGGTTTTTCTTGTTTATAACCTTTGAGGGGATAGACGGTTGCGGTAAAACCACCCAGGTTTTCATGCTGGAGCGCATATTAAGGGAAGCTGAAATACCCTTAGTTGTTACCAAAGAGCCGGGGGGAACCCCAATTGGAAAGAAAATCAGGGATATTTTATTAAACCCTGAAAACGTTTCCATGGCGCCTTTGACGGAGTTGTTTCTTTACGAGGCGGACAGGGCTCAGAATATAAACTCGGTTATACTGCCTGCATTAAGCGAGGAAAAATGGGTGATCTGCGATAGGTTTGCAGATGCAACCACTGTTTATCAAGGCTTAGTTCTTGGGGGGCGGGATGAATTGATAGCGCAGTTAAACCGGGAGGCTACCCTGAGCTGTACGCCGGATATCACTTTTCTCCTGGATTGTCCGGCTGAAGTAGGACTTAAAAGGGTGAAAAACCGACATCAAGAAAAGAGAATGGACAGGTTTGATAGACAAACGCTTAATTTCCATATAAAAATAAGATATGAGTACCTGGCCCTGGCAAGCATGGAAAAAAACAGGATCAAGGTCGTTGATTCCACGCTGGAGCCGGAAAAGATAGCATCCAAGATCCGGGAAATTATATCCCCTTATTTGCCCCGGTAAAAATAATGCATATCAAGTCATTCAAGGAAATAACAGGACAGGAAAGGGCCATGGGCTTTCTAAAAAGGATTGCAATCAACAGAAATTTTGCCCATGCATATTTGTTTGCAGGCATCCCGGGTATAGGAAAAATGACCACTGCCCTGGCCTTTGCCCTTTCCATAAATTGCAGGGATTCTATTGACGGGGTAGGATGTGAAAAATGTGAGTCTTGCAAAAGGCTAATGGATGGAAACCATCCTGATATTGTGGTGGCGGGGCCGGAGAAGGGAAAGAAGACCATCGGCATAGACCAGATTAAGGAGATAAACAGGGAAATCTCATATCCGCCTGCGATGGACGGATATAGAATAATAATTGTAGATCAAGCCGAAAAGATGACTGATGAGGCGGCAAACGCATTCTTGAAAACCCTGGAGGAGCCGCCTTCCAGCAATATTCATATCCTTATTATAAGAGACCCGGGAGAACTTTTGGCAACCATTGTTTCCAGGTGTCAGAAAGTCCCTTTTAGCCCGCTTTCACCGGGTGATATAAAGGATCTGTTAACCAAAAATTCGGTTGCTGATGGGGAAATGCCCGACCTCCTTGCCAGATATTCAGAAGGAAGCATAGGAAGGGCGACGGCCCTGGCTGAGGGAAATTTTTTAGCCCAAAGAATCTATTGGCTGGATATGCTGGACCAAGTGCTTAACGGCCCCCCCGAGAAATTGGTCGACAGCGCACAAAACCTGTCCGTTGTCGGTAAGGGGGCCTCTGAAAAGAAAATGGAAAGAGATGAAAAGGTTAGCCTGGTTCTGGGCATGTGGAAGGCCTGGTACAGGGATATGTTGGTCCTGAAGCTGGAACCCGGGACTGATCTGATTTTTAACTCGGATCTCGTAAACAGACTGAAAGAGGCTTCGGAGAGGTATTCCGCTGAGGCCATCATGCACTCCCTTTCCGTCATCGCCCGGGCAGAGTACGATCTGATAAACAACAAAAATATGCTTTTTTTGATTGAAAGGTCTATGTTCGAACTAAAAAAGGCTGTTAATAATTAATTATGACTATGGATAACAACAACTTAAAAAAAATCGTAAATGTAAGGTTCCGCGAAGGCGGCAGAATTTATGAATTTTATACTGGCCACTTTGTCCTGAACCAGGGTGACACGGTAATCGTGGAAACGGATAAAGGTTTAGATTTAGGAACCGTTTGCGGCAAACCCAGGTTAAGGTACACCTCTGTACAGAAAAGACCTATAAAAAATATATTTCGCATGGCCACCCCCGAGGACATTGAAAAAAAGGCAAAAAATGAAGAAATTGAGTCGGAAGCCATGAAATTCTGTCATAACCGAATAAACAAGAAAAGCCTTCCCATGAATCTAATATCCGCAAAATTGCCCTTTGACAGAAAAAAGTTCATCTTTTTTTATACGTCAAAAACCCGGGTGGATTTCAGAGAACTGGTAAAAGAGCTGGTAAAGAAATTTCATATACATGTAGAAATGAAACAAATCGGGGCCAGAGACATGGCCAGGATGCAGGGCGGACTCGGTCACTGCGGGAGAAGGCTGTGCTGTTCATTATTCCTTTCAGACCTTGACCCAATTTCTATAAGAATGGCCAAGGACCAAAATTTGTCGCTGAATCCGAGCAAGATATCCGGAGTATGCGGAAGGCTTATGTGTTGCCTCGCCTATGAGCATGAGGATTATTTAAAGAATAAACCAGATTCACGGAGCAAAAATGGCGAAACCGAATGAAAAAAAGTTCTATATAACCACTCCTATCTATTATGTTAATGCAGAACCCCACCTCGGCCATGCCTACACTACTATTGTGGCGGATGTAATTTCCAGGTATCATCGGCTGGCGGGATTTGATACCTTCTTTTTGACCGGCACGGATGAACACGGAATAAAGGTTGTCGAGGCAGCAGAAAAGGCCAATGAAACGGTAAGTCAATATGTAGCCAGGATAAGCGCGGCCTTCAGGAACACCTGGCCCGGGTTGAACATCAGCAATGATTATTTTATTAGAACCACAGACCTAAAGCATAAGGATACAGTGCGCAAGATCCTTTCCAGGGTACATGAAAAAGGAGACATATACTTCAGCGAATACGAGGGAAAATACTGCAAAGGATGCGAGAGGTTCTATACGGATACAGAACTGGAGGATGGAAAATGCCCTATCCACAAAGAAGAACCGGAGATCATAAGAGAGGAAAACTATTTTTTTCGAATGAGTAAGTACCAATCATGGCTTATCGATTATATCCGGGACAATCCGGATTTCATAAGGCCCGAAAGATACAAAAACGAGGTTCTCTCCTTTTTGAGGGATCCCCTTGAGGATCTATGTATATCCAGGCCGAAAAAGAGGCTCTCCTGGGGCATCTCCCTGCCCTTTGACGAGAACTATGTGACCTATGTATGGTTCGATGCCTTGATCAACTATATATCCGCCCTTGATTATCCGGACGGCAAGCTTTTCAAAAAGTTTTGGCCGGTAGTTCAGCACATAATTGCAAAAGACATCCTCAAGCCACACGGAATTTTTTGGCCTTGTATGCTAAAGGCAGCCGGTATAGAGCCTTACCGTAACTTGAATGTCCACGGCTATTGGAATGTGGATGCCGGAAAGATGTCCAAAAGTTTGGGAAACATAGTAAGGCCCCTGGATTTAGCAACCAAATACGGCCTGGATGCCTTCAGGTATTTTCTAATGAGGGAAATGGTCTTCGGGCTTGATTCGGATTTCAGTGAAGAGGCCCTGGTGAACAGGCTTAACTCTGATCTGGCCAATGACCTTGGAAATCTTGTAAGCAGAAGTATTACCATGGCGGTTAAATACTTCGGAGGGGTTATTCCGGAAACCGTTGCATTGGAAGGAGAAGATTTTCACTTGAAAGAGACGGCATCCAGGGTGACAGAGGATTATCACAGCACAATGAGGAAATTCGGCTTTCATAAGGCATTGATGTTAGTGTGGGAATTGATCGGAGCAGTCAATAAATACATAGACACCATGAAGCCGTGGGAAATTGCCAAATCCAACCAGGAACACCTTTCCGTAGTGTTGAACAACATAAATCATTCCCTAAAGATAGTATCCATGCTCTTGTGGCCCTTCATGCCCCAAACATGCGAAAAGATTCAAAGACATCTGGGGCTGGAGAAAGTGAGCCCGGAACTGAATTTTTCCGGTTTTAACGAGTGGGGGAAACCGAATAGCGCGAGGCCCATAGAAAAGATTCCGCCCCTTTTTCCCAGGGTGAATTTCCGGAAAGGCAAGGAAGCAGAGAAGCAAACCTCCAGCCAGGTCACCATCTCGGATTTTCAGAAGCTGGATTTAAGGATAGGGGTCATCAGGGAGGCGGAAAAGATAGCCGGATCGGAAAAACTGTTGAAGATCGAGGTTGATGTAGGAGAGAAAAGGACTATCGTAGCGGGGTTAGCAGGTCATTATGAGCCGGATCAACTAAAGGGCAAGCAGGCAACAGTAGTGGCCAACCTGGAGCCCGCAAAGCTAATGGGCATAGAGTCCCAGGGAATGCTCCTGGCTGCGGAGGATCCAAAGGGTGTACACCTGTTGGTCCCGGATGCAAATGTAAAACCTGGCAGCAAAATAAAATAAAGGCCTTAAAAAACCTTTATGGAAATAAACCAAGATTCAGAGCTTTTAAGGGAGATCGAGACAGGCTATTCCCTTCCCTCCCTGTCGCCGGTTGCAATGCGTCTGGTAGAGGTGGCCCTGGATGATGCCTGTTCCGCCGAGGATTTAGCAGACCTCATTGAAATGGACCCCTCCCTTACCGTTCGGGTTCTCAAACTTGCAAACAGCGCATTCTTCCAGACACGTCAGCCCACCTCTTCTTTGAAACAGGCAGTTGTAAAACTTGGTTTCAAAAGACTCAGGATAATGGCCTTATCCCTTTCCTTGAGGGACACATTTCCCATGGGAAGGATAGGTGCACTGGATTATAAACGATTCTGGCAAAGCGCTCTTTACAGGGCACTTATCAGTAAATCCCTGGCCTCACACATTAAAAACTGTTATCCCGAAGAGGCCTTTGTTGCCGGGTTGATTATGGAAATCGGCCTGCTTATACTCTTTGACCTGCGGATAAAAGAGGACAAAGGGGCACCCCCTATAAAAACAGAACCATTGGAAAAATTGCTGGAATGGGAAAGAGAACGGTACGGAATAGATCACCGGCAAGTAGGAGAAGCAGCGCTCAACCACTGGAATTTCCCCAAAGATATTATACAATGCCAACCCCTCTACGGACAAAAAACCCATTCAGACGACGCGCCGGTCTTGGCAAAGGTTTATGAACTTTCAAGGGGATTTTCACGCCTTATTTTTCAGGAAAAAGCCGGGTTTATCACCCCTTTTGGAGAAGCGGAAAGGATGCTTGGTCTTGATCGGGATACGATAAATGATATTCTTTTAACCACCTTTGAACAGGTACAGGGCATAGCGGAAAGCCTTAGCGTGGAAATGAACAAGGAGAGGGACTTAATGGAAATCATGGAAAAGGCAAACAATGCCCTTAGCCGTATATCGGAGAGGATGTCCAGATACCAGGAGAAAATGGCTTCCGGGCCCCTTCCCTCCCTTGATAATCTGGAAAGGGAGGATAAAAAAGTAGACGGCGCCCTTCAGGCAGTGGCCCATGAAATCCGGAACCCCCTTCTCGCAGTCGGGGGATTTGCTCGAAGACTGGCGAATTCCCTGGATCCGGATTCCAGGGGCGGAGAATACGCCAAGATAATCCTTGAAGAGTCATCAAGGCTGGAAAAGGCCCTTTCTGAGATGGCCCTCAGCCATAAAAGTAAAAAAACCTGAAGCCTCCTTTCATTGCCTTTCCCGAAGAAAAAAATGGACCCTAAAGAAAGACGCATACTAACCGCAACATGTTTTGGCCATTTTATGTGCCATTTCAATATGCTGGTCTTCCCTGCATTGGTTCTCCCCTTTTCAAGAAAAATGAACATGGGCATGGCACAGGTGCTGGAATTGTCCTTTTGGATGTACCTTCTGTTCGGGCTTACCGCCCTGCCCTGGGGTTTGGCAGCGGACCGATGGGGCAGCAGGGCCTTAATGGGAATCTATTTTATGGGCGCGGGGATAAGTGCAATAATAGCAGCTTTTAATGTAGATTCGCCTGTAAGGCTCTGCCTGGCCCTTGCCGGAGTGGGATTTTTTTCAGGCATCTATCATCCCGCAGGTCTGGGAATGATATCAAAAGGGGTAACGCGTATCAGTGTTGCCCTTGGATACAACGGTATGTTCGGCAATTTGGGACTGGCCCTAGCCCCCCTTCTAACAGGCTTGATCAACTGGATGTGGGGTCCTCGCGCCGCCTTTCTGGTCATGGGCATAATGAACCTGGCCGGCATATCTCTGGTAAAAACAATCCCCTCTTCGACGGAACACAGGATTGGTGATGTTCATTCGGAAAACGGCAAGGGATTGCTTGTGCCCTTCCTGATATTGCTGGTAGTCATGATGATGAGCGGTGTAGTGTACAGGGGGGCAACGGTAATTATGCCCACCTACCTGGAGCTAAAAAGTTCGGGTATACACAGTGTGTTCTCGGCCCTGCGAAGCGAAGGCATTACCGGAAATCTCGTGGCCACAATCATAACCTCCATCATATACGCATTGGGAATTATGGGCCAATACATCGGCGGAAGAACCGCGGAGCGGTTTGAACCCAGGCTTTCCTATCTGGTGTTTCACGGCATATGCATACCGGTTGCAATATTAATGGCATTAACAAGTGATATCCTTCTGGTAGTACTATCCGTCACCTATTTCTTTTTTCTCTTGGGGGCCCAGCCCATAGAAAACACCCTGATTGCCAGATTAACTCCTTCTAGATTTCGGCACTCCGCATATGGAACCAAGTTTATTTTGACCTTTGGCGTAGGGGCGTTTGCCGTAAAGATGGTTGGTGGGATAAACACGGCCTGGGGTATAGAGGCGATCTTCGTTTTTCTTGGTACTATCTCAATGGCACTGGTCGGTGTAATCCTCATCCTTATAAACTATAAAAATACTGTACAAGGAAAAATATATTATTAAAATAGAAATTAATGGAAGGGAAACCGATCTATTTTGAAAGCCTGTCGGATAAACAGGATTTAGAGCGAGAAAAACAGAAGGCAAGTAAGCTAAGAAAGGCCGCGTGGTGGCAGAGAAAGATATCCAAAGGAATATGCTATTATTGCAGTGCCCGAGTGGACCCACGTCAATTAACAATGGATCACGTGGTGCCACTTACCAGGGGAGGCAAAAGCAAAAAGGGAAATCTTGTACCTGCCTGCAAGGAATGCAACAATAAAAAGAAATATTTACTGCCCCTGGAGTGGGATGAGTACCTCAAAAATCTTCAAAAACAGACCTGAAATTCTTCCTTTCCCTATAGTTTCTTTCCGCAATAAGGACAATATTTAAATTTGGGCTCCACAGTGCTTCCACAGTATGTGCAGGCTTGTTTTTTGGGGTATTCCAGATTCGCCCCCCGCCATCTTTCATCAAAGACCGTGTTGCAGTTTTCACATGCCATAAAGGGTGTACCCCTTTTAACTGGAAACAGGGGAATAAAGAAAAGACTCAAATAATGATCTGCCCTTTTTATATAGGCCCCAGTCTGGCCGCATGAAGGGCATAACCTTGGCTGCCGGTCGACAATCACAGTCTTGGGCTGAATGCCTCCGATAAAGAAAAACATCTTGTTACTTTGGAAAGTTGAGTTTCCGGCCTAATCCTTTTTATTTTTCTTTATGAACTCTTCCACTTCCTTTGCGCCTTCTAAATAAAACTTTTCCTCACCCGGATCAAGATGCCTTAAAAGCCTGAGGAATTCCCCGGCATGGACACGTTCTTCGTCAGCAATGTCTTTCAGTACCTTAATGGAAAGATCATCGTCAATCGATTCCGCGAGCTGGGTATAAAGCTGAACGGCCTCATATTCCGCAGCTATCATGAATCGAATCGCCCTTATCAATTCCTCTCTGGTCAATTTTCTGTCGTTTGCCAGGCCTGAAAATGGAGAACCGAAATCCGGCATCACAGCCCCCTTTTTAAGTTTGTTAATATTGCAGATTAATTAAGATTCCCCTTTCCACGGGTTATTATGTCAACATAAAAAAGGTTATCCACAGGTTTTCCTCCCTGTCAAGGGAAATCTGGATACATCCTCTCACCTGCCAAAAAAGCATAAATGAAAATCCAAAGATTTACCACTTAAACTTGAAGGTCTCGTAAAACTTAAACCCGGTTTTTTCCGAAAAATGGTGCCTTCAAAAAAATTCAAGCCTCAAAGTTTATACCAGTTTTCAAAAAATGATGAAGAGTATTTATCAAAATTTTAAGCCTGAATAGCTCCCGCAAAACCGGGCTTTGGGTGGCCGGATAACCATTATCAATTAGGATTCTAATTAATAAGCAGGAAAACAGGAAAAGGCTTCTTAACTAATTTCTTTGAATTTCTTGCAAGCGTCTTTATATTAAACCCATGGCGGAACTAATATCGAAATGTTTAGGGGGTATGGTGGGAAGCGCCCTTGGCGACGCAATCGGGGAACTCGCCTTCCGTTTCGGCACCAGGGAATATCTTTGTACCCAGGTGGATGCATCAAGTGAATTAAGGTATACGGACGACAGCGCCATGTCCATAGGCCTTGCGGAGTCTATAACGGAATGTAAAGGCCTTGACCAGGAACACCTCGGGGAAAAATTCAGGAATAATTACAGGAGAGAACCATGGAGAGGCTATGCCCCGGGTCCTCCCCGAATATTTTCCATGGTGGAAAGACAAGGAATTACCTATGCCGAGGCGGCAAAAGAAATGTTCGGAGGTAAAGGATCATACGGCAACGGGGCAGCCATGAGGATTGTTCCGGTTGGACTTTATTTCCACGACTCCACTTCCCTGTATGAAAAAGCTTCTGTGTCCGCCGCAGTTACTCACGCCCATCCGGTTGGAATGGATGGTGCGGCCGTTCAGGCCAAAGCGGTCGCCCTTGCCGTATCCCTCGACCCTGCCCGAGAAATAGAGGTAAATGAATTCATAGAAGAACTGATTGAATTCTCCGAAACCGGGAAAATCAGGGACAAAATGCTGGTCGTTAAAGATTCATTGGCTTCAAACGCTTCCCCGTCAACTGCGGCAGACCTAATCGGGCGTTCAGTGGCGATATTTGAGTCCATGCCCTTTGCCCTTTATTCATTTTTGAGCAACCCCAGATCCTTCGAAGAATGCCTCTTTTGTGCTATTCTGAATGGTGGTGACAGGGATACTCTGGGTGCAATGGCAGGCGCCGTATCAGGAGCCTTTCTGGGAATAGAATGCATACCGGGGAACTGGAGGCAGAAGCTGGAGAACATCTCTTATATCGAAAATCTGGCCTTTAGCTTGTCGCGGAAAAGGGATTAAGGCATCGCAAAAAAGGTTTTTTGACCCTTATGGCCCTTTCAGTATTTTTATGAGTGCGGGTACAACCTCTTTTAAATCGCCTATTATGCCGTAATCGGAAAACCGGAAGATATCCGCCTCCGGATCATTATTAATCGCTACAATTAAATCGCTTTTAATCATCCCTGCAGAGTGCTGGACGGCGCCGGAAACCCCGCAGCCCAGGTAAAGACGGGGCCTGATCGTCTTTCCGGTCTGGCCTATCTTATGATCCTCGGATACCCAACCTGCATCCACTGGCAGGCTGGTGGAACCTAATTTTGCACCCAGCAACAGGGCAAGCTCCCTTAACATTTCAAATCCTTCCTGATCACCTACGCCCATGCCCCCTACAACTACCTTTTCGGCATCCTCCAGTCTCTCTCCGGTTGATGCAGACCCGACCGTCTCCACAACCTTAACCCTGACATCCTTTTCCTTCTCGTCTATCTCCAACCTGACTATCTCCCCTTTTCGTTTCATGTCCGGGGTTTTCAGATCCAAAACGCCGGGTCTAATGGTTACAATTTGGGGCCTTTTAAATGGACACACGATGTCCGCCATAAGATTCCTGCCCAAAAAGGGTTTTGTGGCCACCAAAAGCCTAGTTTCCTCCTCAACATGGAGCTCGATACAATCCGATGTACAGCCGGTATTTAACCTGGCCGCCATCCTTGGGACCAGGTCTCTTCCTGTATATGTCCCTCCTGCGAGAAATATCTCCGGCTTCCTTTTCAGTACCTGTTCCGCCAGAATGCTCGTATAAACTTCGGTACGGTAATCCCAGGTTACCGGGTGATCGGATACGAAAACACTGTCCGCACCATGGTGGATTAGCCCTTGACCACACTCGGATACATTTTTACCCAGAGCTATACCGGTAAGCCGGACACCAAGCTTGTCCGCAATAGCACGGCCCTCGCACAACAATTCAAGGGAAACCCTTGCTGGCTCACCTCCTCCTTGCTCTATGAATACCCATACTCCACTATATTCTGTTGTCTTTTCCGGTGCCATATTTGGTTACACCAGACCCTTTTGTCTAAGTATCCGGACAAGTCCCTCAGCTGCCTCTTCCGGATTTCCTTTCAGGAATTCAACCTTTCCCCTTTGTATCTTTTTTTTGTAAACATCTTTTGTTTTAGTGGGAGAACCACCAAGGCCAAAACGCCCGGCATCTCCTTTCAGGCTCCCCGCCTTCCACAGGCACACCTCTTTTTCCCTGTAAGCCTGCATTATTCTGTCCATTGGGGGGACCCTTGGCCGGTTGATCTCTTTTTCCACTGTTATCAGGGCGGGGAGAGGGGCCTCCAGTACCCTGAATCCCGTTTCCCACTTTTGTTTTATCCTGACGGATTTTGTATCTAATTTGATCTCCATTGCACAGGTCAATTGGGGGAGGCCAAGCATTTCTGCAAGCTGCGGGCCAAGGTGGCCGGTCATCCCGTCGGACGACTCCTTTCCACATAAGATGAGATCGAATTTGCCCGCATTTTTTACAGCCAAGCCCAGGACGTAAGATGTTGCAAGGGTATCTGCCCCGGCAAAGGACGGATCACTCATCAATATTGCCCTGTCCGCCCCCATGCTCAAGGCCTCTCTCAGAACCTCTCCCGCCTGCGGAGGGCCCATGGAAATAGCGGTAACCGTGCCTCCATAGTCTTCCTTTATTTGAACGCCGGCCTCCAATGCATTCTTGTCCACCGGATTCAGTACGCCGTCGGCATCTTCTCTCAAAAGGGTCCCGATTTCAGGGTCCCAGCCGATATTCCAGGTCTCAGGTACCTGTTTTATGCAAACCAAAACGTCCACTTAATGCCTGCCATTTCCTATCCCATCTTTGAACGAGCAAGGGCGGACCCAACAATGGTCTTTTGAAGTTCGGTGCTGGAGGCGGTAACCCCGGCATGGGCGATAGTCCGGTAAAGCCTTTCTATCTTGTAGTCCTTACAGTATCCGTAAGAACCATGTATTTGCAATGCCTTTCGCGCCACCTCCTGGATAGTGGGTGCCACAAAAAGCTTAAGCCCCGCTGAATCCACCTGGATATCTTCACCCTCATCCTGCTTAGACGCCACCCTGTAAGTCCACCACCTGCAGGCCTCCACGGCTGCATGCATTTCTGCAAGCATCCACTGAAACCCTTGCATGGCGGTCAAGGGTTTATTCCTTACTGTTCTCTCTCCGGCAAATTTAAGGGATTGATTCAAACATTCCTGGCCCATTCCTACCATAAATGCCATTTGCTGCACCCTTTCACCGGCGATCCAGCGAAGCAGGATATGAAAGCCCTTACCCTTTTCACCGAGAATATTTTCCTTGGGCACCCTTACATCTTTCAGGAACACATCTGCCACACCCTGACCTGCAAGGCCCATCAAGGAATAAGGATTGGAAAAGGTATAACCCTCCGACTCCTTATCCACAATGAATGCCGTGAGCTTGCCAGTTTCGTCCTTTGCAAAGATAAGTGCATAACCCTTCCTATGCCCGCTGGTGATAAATCTCTTGGTGCCGTTTATGACATAGAAATCCCCTTCGGGTACTGCGGTGGTTTTTATAGCGGTGGGGTCGGATCCGGTGCCAGGTTCAGTAAAGGCAAGTGCGGGATAATAGGATCCATCGCAAAGGCTTGGAATAAATCGCCTTTTTAAGTCCTCTGTCCCCCAGTGGTGAATGGTTTCGGCAATACTGTTATTCAAGGCCATTATAAAGGCGGAGGCAGAGCCTGTTTTTGCCAGCTCTTCGATAACAAGAATACAATTTAAGGCCCCTGAATCAATTCCCCCATATTCCCTTGGTATCATCATCCCCAGCATTCCTGCCCTGGCAAAGCCCTTTAATATTTCATCCGGAAGGATATCATCTTGTTCCATCTTTTGGGAAGCCGGTTCAATTGCCTCAGCGGAAAAATCCTTGGCCGCCTTGATCATCATCCTGCTTTCACCTGAGATTTTAAAATCCATTTTAACCTCCTAGCATCTTAGATTTCTTTAAAGACATTAGTATATCATATCCTGCGGTAAACACGAAGAAGGTAAGTATTTGCTTTTTTCATTCATATAGAAGGGTACAAAGAGAGGAAAAAATTAAGGCCCCTTGGTCAAATTGACCAAGGGGCCTGAGCAACAACCGGTTATTGGACACTGCCTTAAAAGAAGAGGTTTTATATAGAGATGGTTCTGTTTTTATCTCCCCCCCTGCCTGGCCTCCATAATTTCCTCCACAGAACGCCAGGATTCGGGGCCCTTAATTTCAATAAGATCGTGATAAATAGGGAACGGAAATTTCGGGTCGTCCGCCACTACCCCCATGTAAGAGGAACAGCTCAATTGATTGTCTATCCCGCGAAAGTACAGTTTTCCGCGACAGGTGTTTATGCTAGCCCCCTTAAGTGCCTCCATAACCTTCTCGCTCTCTATGCTTCCAGCCTTCTCCACACCCTGTCTAAGGGCCTGGACCGCATCATACTCCATAACGGCCCAGTCGCTCGGATAGCGGTCGTATTTTTTCCTGAACTTCCTAACAAATTCCACCATCATGGGCACGTCCATGTGGGCGAAAAACGGAGCCCTGGACAGCCCAACCATACCTCTGGAAAGATCGTCCGCTTTTGTGATCAGTTCAGAGACGCTAATCAGGGAGCCGGGGTAAGGGATCCTTTCAAATAATCCGTATTGCTTCGCCTGGCCCATAAAGTTTGCGTTATCGTTTGACCCCAAGCATCCGTAAACGAAATCGGGCTTCTCTTCCAAAATAGTTTTAATGTAGGGGGTAAAATCCGTTTCCCCAAAAGGCGGCCAAAGCTCCTTCTTTAATTTAAGTTCAGGTGCAATCTGGCTAAGCAACCTCACTGTATTTTTTTGCGTGGACCTGCCCCATTCATAATCGGAGGCAATTGTAAAATATTCATCCCACCCTTTTATTTTTGCCAACTCGGCAATTCCGAGTACCACCGCCTTCGCCTGCATGTAGCTGTTGGGTACAACCTGATATGTATAGGGGCTGAAGTCCAGTTTGGTTATATTTTCGGAATTGCTTATTGCCGGGAAATGCAGGATCTTTGACTGTCTGCATACGGGCTTTATTGCGATTGCGGACGTACTGGAATATGTTCCCAATATGCATCTTACCTTATCCCTCAATATCAGGCCTATAGCCTCCCGCACAGCTATATCCGGATTGGTATGGGTGTCCTTAATAAAAAGTTTGATAGGGTACCTTCCAAGCAGACCCCCATTGTCATTGATCTCTTCCGCCGCAAGCTTGATCGCGTCCACACCGTCCTGACTGTAAAGAGCGCCCGCACCTGATAAGGCCAAATCAACTCCCAGATTATAAGGTTCCGCAAAAAATGTTCTCTGAACGCTGGTTAATCCCCCCAGGTAATAAAATGCAAACCCACCTCCTAAAATCACTACAATTACGATCAACCAAATTAATCTTCTGAGCTTCATGGCCTACCTCCCTTTGGTTATTGAATAAAAAAACAAAATTTGCAAAGCCTCCGAAGGTTTTTGAGGCCTTTGCAAAATAAAACCGTTCTTGCCATCCCAAATAAAAATGAGTTACGCAAAGGCCTTTAAGGCATCAGTCCATCAAAATGTCAGGTCCTATAGTTGCTACAAATACGATCCGAAGTCATTCATTTACCGGGTTTCCATGTCAGAAAGAAACTCCGATGATGTATTTACCCTAAGAAGAGGATAAAGCGGGGTCTTCTTGTATAGATTCAAAGTATCTTCATGAATCTTCTCAGACGCGGAAGCGGAACAATCCGATATGATCACACTTTCAAAATCATAACAAACGGCGTCCAGTGCGGTAGTCAGGACACAAACAGGAGTAGAAATTCCGGTGACTGCACAGATAGTTATCTTCTCTTTGTACATGTATTCTTCCAGCCCTGTTCCAAAAAAGGCTGAGAATCTGCGCTTTGGGAGCCATAAATCTTCAGGTCGTTTATCCAGTTCATCTATAACCTGTGCCCCCTCGGTGCCTTCCAATGATGTAGGGCCCATCCTTCCTGTGAATATAAAATCTTCTTTTCTGTAGGAATCCGTAGGGAATATAATCGGCCATCCTTTTTCCCGGAATACAGAAATGAGCCTATTTATTGGTTCAATTATTTTCGTGGCCCGGGGTGTTATCTTAAGATTTTGATTGGGGTCAAAATTATCCTTTACCATATCAACTATAAGGATTGCAGGTCGGCGAGCTATGCTCATATAAATCCCTTTTGCTTAAAAGAAAAATTTAGACAATACCCGTTATCTTCTAAACCATTTTTTGTCAATTGACAACCTCTAATTGTTAATGCTATTAGAAAATCCATCCATTAAATCCCTTACACCGGAGAATATATAATGAAATCAGATCAAAGAGAAAAAAGCCTCATCCTGTGGTTCGATCAAATAACCATTCAGGATGTGCCCCTGGTCGGCGGTAAAACCGCCTCCCTGGGAGAGATGTTCCAAAAACTTGGCCCCAAGGAGGTGAACATCCCTTGGGGCTTTGCGATTACTGCATACGCTTACAGGTATTTTCTCAATGAAACCCGCATAGAAGAGGATATAAAGAAGGCGCTCGGGGGTCTGAATACCAGCGACATGGGAAACCTGATAGAAAGGGGCCACAAGGTAAGGTCCGTAATAATGAAAACAGGGTTCCCCCCTAAACTAGCCGAGTATATCCTGGAAGGCTACAAGGAGATGGAAAAGAAATACGGCGAGGGAGTGGACGTCGCAGTTAGATCCTCGGCCACTGCCGAAGATCTTCCGGATGCCTCCTTTGCGGGCCAGCAGGAGACCTACCTTAACATAAGGGGTGAAAAAGCGCTGTTAAATGCATGTAAACGGGGTTTTGCCAGTTTGTTTACCAACAGGGCAATTTCCTACAGGCAGGATAAGGGGTTTGCCCAGTTCGATGTATCTCTTTCCATAGCAGTGCAGAAGATGGTAAGAAGCGACAAGGCCAGCTCAGGGGTAATATTTTCTATAGACACAGAGACCGGCTTTAGGGATGCAATACTTATAACAGGGGCCCACGGTCTGGGAGAAAACGTGGTAAAGGGTGCGGTAAACCCGGATGAATTCTATGTGTTCAAGACCACCCTAAAACAGGGAAAAAGGCCGATACTGGAAAAAAGGCTGGGTGGAAAACATATAAAAATGATCTATACAGACGATCCTGAAGAGCCCATTAAAAACGTAAATACCACCCAGAAGGAAAGAGAAAGCTTTATAATTACAGATGATGAGATCCTTAAACTTGCCCGCTGGACCTGCATAATAGAAGATCATTACCGGAGGCCCATGGATATAGAATGGGCCAAGGACGGAGAAACCGGAGAACTTTTTATTCTTCAGGCCAGGCCGGAAACCGTACACTCCCTTGGAAAGGATAAGTCCATTGAAACTTACTACCTCAAAGAAACCGGAGAGGTTTTGCTGACTGGAACAGCCGTGGGGAATAAAATAGGCAGCGGGAAGACCCGCATAATAGAGAAAAGTGAAAACATAGGGAAATTCAAAAAAAACGAGGTGCTGGTTACCCCAATGACGGACCCGGACTGGGAACCCATAATGAAAATGGCCTCCGCCATTGTGACGGACAAAGGCGGCCGCACTTGTCATGCAGCTATAATCTCCAGGGAATTGGGGATACCCTGCATCATAGGCACCGAAAACGCCACGACAACTTTATCAACCGGCCAGGACATTACCATATCCTGTGCGCAGGGTGAGACCGGAGTGGTCTATGAAGGGCTTCTGAATTTTCACATAGAAAGGCTTGACCTGGAAAAGATACCGCAGACCAAGACCAAGATCATGATGAACGTGGGGATGCCGGAGAAGGCCTTCAAAAACGCCCAGCTTCCAAACGACGGGGTGGGCCTTGCCAGACTGGAATTCATAATAAGCTCTCACATAGGTATCCACCCTTTGGCCCTTTTCCACCACAAGGAGCTTAGCCAGGATCCCAAAAGAAAGCATATTGCACAGCAGATAGACCAGAAGACATCCGCATACGAGGGAGGAAAACAGGATTTTTTCATAGAAAGGCTGGCAATGGGAGTAGGAAGAATAGCCGCTGCATTCTATCCACGAGACGTTATAGTAAGGCTATCCGATTTTAAGACGAATGAATACGCGGACCTTCTTGGAGGCTACCTGTACGAGCCGCGCGAAAACAACCCCATGATAGGCTGGAGAGGGGCCTCTAGGTATTATGACAAAAAATTCAAACAGGCCTTCGGCCTGGAGTGCAAGGCCCTGCTCAAGGCAAGAAACGAAATGGGCCTCAACAACATAAAGCTGATGGTCCCCTTTTGCAGGACCCCGGAGGAAGGAGAAAAGGTAATAAAAATTCTGGAGGAATTCGGCCTTGTACGGGGAGAAAACGGCCTTGAAATATATGTAATGTGCGAGATACCCAGTAATATTATATCAGCGGAAAGATTCGCCGATATTTTCGACGGATTCTCAATAGGCTCCAATGATCTCACCCAGCTTACCCTGGGACTGGACAGAGACAGCGATCTGGTAGCGCATATATTCGACGAGAGGAACGAGGCGGTAAAGTCCCTGATAAAAAGGGTTATCGAGGTGGCAAAGTCCAGGGGGAAGAAAATCGGCATTTGCGGCCAGGGGCCAAGCGATTTTCCGGATTTTGCGGCCTTTTTGGTGGAATGCGGGATTGACTCCATAAGCCTCATCCCTGATTCGGTAACAAAGACAAGGCTTATCGTGGCTGAAAAGGAGCTAGAGATGGGGATAAAGGCAAACGGAGGTACACATTGAAAAGGAGGGTCGTGGTAACCGGTGTGGGAGCTGTTACGCCTCTTGCCGTAGGGGTAAACCAAAGCTGGAAAAGATTGTGCGCAGGGGAATCCGGTGTAAAGAATATTTCATACTTTGATGCTTCTTCCTTAAAGTGTCAGGTTGCAGGTGAAATAAGGGATTTTTCATGGAAGGATTTTCTTAGCTCCAAGAAGGGCAGAAGGGCGGACCGATTTGCCCATTTTATCCTGGCCGCCACTCAGATGGCCCTGGAAGATGGAAAATTCAAGGTAAAATCTGGGGAGGAGTTCCGGACAGGCATAGTAGCTTCCACTGCAATTGGTGCGTGTAACACCTTTGAGACTAATCACACTTTAGCTATAAGCGGAAAGATGAAAAATGTTACCCCCTATTTAGTGATCAATCTTTCCGCAAACACCACTGCAGGAGAAATGGCCTCTATTTGCAGGGCCCAAGGTCCTCATCATTTCCTGCAGGAAGCCTGTTCCGCCGGAACGAATTCAATAGGCGTGGGGTTCAGGATAATTCAGCACAACGAGGCGGATACAATGGTTGTCGGTGGAGCGGATGCCGGAATATGCCCCACGGTAATCTCCAGCCTGGATAATCTGGGTGCCCTGGCAACCTCCTGGAATGATGAGCCTCACAAGGCCAGCAGGCCCTTTGACAAAGACAGAAACGGTTTCGTTACCAGTGAAGGTGCGGGAGTGCTTATTATTGAAGAACTTGAACATGCAAGGTTAAGGGGGGCAAAAATCTATGCGGAGATAATCGGTTATGGTTCTACCTGCGATGCATATCATGCGGTTGCTCCTCTGCCCAGCGGAGAAGGGGCGTTAAGATGTATGGATATGGCAATTAAAGACGCAGGAATAGGCATTGAGGATATCGACTATATCAACGCCCACGGCACATCCACAGTGGCCAATGACGAGACCGAGAGCGTGGCAATCAAAAGGTTTTTGGGGTCAAGGTCCAAGGAGGTGATGATAAGCGCCAACAAATCAATGATAGGCCATATGTGGGCGGGAGCAGGGGCTGTGGAGGGCATTTTTACGGTAAAATCTTTACAGGAGGGTATAATTCCACCCACTATAAACCTGGATACTCCGGACGCCAAATGCGATCTGGACTATGTACCCCACAAATCCAGACAATCAAATATCAAAATTGCCCTTTCTAACTCCTTTGGTTTTGGTGGGATAAATTCCAGTTTGGTGTTCAAGAAATATGAAGAGTGCTGATTATTTTAATGGGCATGTGGACCAGCACCCTTGAAACACCTGATATTTTTTACCATCCCGAGAAAGATGAATCAGCAATTGTCTAATTTATATAAAATCTTATAGGCTCATTATTTATATGGACCATAAAAGGAAACGCGATGGATATTAAAGTAACCTTAACAGAAAATCCAAAGTTAAAGCCGGCCGATGAATCTAAACTCGGATTTGGTCGTATATTAACCGATCATATGCTGCTCATGGACCATGAAAGCAGTATAGGTTGGCACAACGCGAGGATTGTGCCTTATGGAGATTTGAAGTTCGATCCTGCTGCGGCCTGCCTTCATTACAGCCAGGAAATCTTCGAAGGGCTCAAGGCCTACTGCGGCAAGGATGGCGGAATATACCTGTTCAGGGTAAGGGATAATTTTAAAAGGTTCAACCATTCTGCAAGGAGGGTATGCCTGCCGGAACTGGATATTGAAACCGCCATTGAAGGCCTGAAGAAGCTGATCCTTATTGATCGGGACTGGATACCCAGAAGTACCGGCACCTCTCTATACATAAGGCCCACCATGATAGCAATCGAGCCTTTCCTGGGAGTAAGGCCTTCAAAACAAAATTTGTTTTATATTATTTTAGGGCCTGTCGGCGCTTATTATCCGGAGGGACTCAATCCGGTCAAAATATATGTAGAGGACAAATACGTAAGATCCATCCCTGGGGGGACCGGCGAGGCAAAGACGGGGGGGAACTATGCAGCAAGCCTGCTGGCCGCGGAAGAGGCAAAAAGACAGGGTTTTACCCAGGTTCTCTGGCTGGACGGATGTGAAAAAAGGTGGATCGAGGAGGTGGGGACAATGAATATATTCTTCTTGATAGGCGACGAGCTTGTAACCCCGCCTCTTACGGGCAGTGTGCTGGGGGGGATAACCAGGGATTCGGTATTAAAGATAACACGGGAATGGGGCTTGAATGCAGAGGAGAGACCGGTATCCATAGATGAGGTGGTGGGGGCCTCCAAAAACGGCAGTCTTAAAGAGGCCTTCGGCACGGGTACAGCGGCCGTTATATCTCCTGTCGGCCAGATAACCTACAAAGGAAATAATCATATAATAGCCGATGGAAAAAAGGGAGGGTTGTCCCAGAAACTGTACAATGAGATCGTGGCCGTCCAGTACGCGGAAAAACCGGACCCATTCGGCTGGATCGAAAGGATAGGTTAAGTGCTTGGAATACGAAGCTGTGATAGGCCTTGAGGTCCATGCCCAGCTGAATACCAAGAGCAAGATATTCTGCAACTGTTCCACCCTTTACGGCGCAGTGCCAAACACACAAGTCTGCCCGGTTTGCTTGGGGCTTCCGGGTAGTTTGCCTGCATTAAACAAGAAGGCGGTTGAATATGCATTGATGATGGCCCTGGCCACGAATTGCCATATTTCCCGGGAAAGCAATTTTGGAAGAAAGAATTACTTCTATCCGGATTTACCCAAGGGGTATCAGATATCTCAATATGAACTGCCGCTGGCGGAAAATGGATTTTTAGAAATAAAATTTAACGGTGCCTCGAAAAAAATAGGGTTGGCCCGGATACACCTTGAAGAGGACGCGGGAAAGTCCGCCCACGACTATACAAGCGGGGTGACTTATATTGATTTTAATCGCTCCGGCGTGCCCCTAATTGAAATAGTAAGCAAGCCGGAAATCTCGTCCGCTGAAGAGGCTGTAAATTTTTTAAAGGGCCTCCGGTCTGTACTTCGTTACCTCGGCATATCCACCGGCAACATGGAAGAAGGGAGCTTCAGATGCGACGCCAACCTATCTTTGAGACCGAAGGATACACAGGGGTTTGGCACGAGATCAGAGCTGAAAAACCTGAATTCATTCAAACATGTGCAAAAGGCCCTTGAGTACGAGACAGCCAGGCAAAAAAATATTCTTGAAAACGGCGAAGAGGTAGTGCAGGAGACCAGGCTTTGGAATGAAAATGAGGGCAAAACATATTCCATGAGGGGCAAAGAGGAATCCCGTGACTACAGGTACTTCCCGGAACCCGATTTGGTTCCTTTAATTGTCGACAGGGATTGGACAGAGGCCTTGGCGGAAGGCCTAACGGAGCTTCCTGATAAAAAACGAAAGAGATTTGCAGAGCAGCATGGACTGCCGGATCATGATTCAGGGCTGCTGACCTCTTCCCGTGCCCTTGCCGAGTATTTCGAAGACTGCGTCAGGGAGGCAGGAGACCCCAAAATGGTATGCAACTGGATAACGAGCGAGCTTCTCAGGGAATTGAAAGATGATGAGAAGGAGATAGAGGAATGTCCTGTATCTCCCCCCGCCTTGGCGGAGCTTTTAACGCTGATAAAAACGGGGGCAATAAGCGGCAGGATAGGTAAAAAAGTTTTAAAGGATATGTATCGCACAGGCAAGTCGGCCCAAAAAATAGTAAAAAACCAGGAGTTGGTCCAAATAACGGATGAACGCCAAATTGTCCTGGTAATAAAGGAGGTACTCAAGGAAAACCCGGAGCAGGTTAAAAAATATAAAAACGGAAAGGAAAGGCTGCTGGGCTTTTTTGTGGGTCAGGCCATGAAAAAAACAAAAGGCAAGGCAAATCCCCAAATTGTGAATGCTGTTCTTGAAAGGGAACTGAAAGGCTGATTCGGCTTACTGCTCAAAGATCCATTCTCTTAAGGGCCTTTGGTAATAAATGATGCAATATAAATATTACAGGAAGAGGCCATCGTATAAAAAACAAATTCTGGCCTTTTTTTGTTTTTTTTCCGCCGGGGTCATTGTTGCTATTGCGGCCTTTTATTTTCATGACGAAAAATTGGCCTCGGAATTAAGGCAAATCAGGCAACCCAGGCCCAATAATTTCTTTATAGGTATCGATGTATCCCAGACCATCCGGCCAGCCGCCCTGTCCGATTTGAAAAATTCACTCGTCCATAGGCTCGGGGAGTTCGTCGGGCAAAAAAATGTGGTCTATGCAATTTCCGCTTTTGGAGGGCCCGGGTGCGGAACAGAGGCCATTTCTGGTATAGTTTCTACAATATCTCCGAAAGATACTAATGCCTTTACAAGGAAGGTGAAAAAAAGGGTTGAAAGGATATCTGTCGCCACGAGGTCAAAGAGTTTTTCAGAAGAGACTCCCCTGACTACACCCTTTTTTTGTTTTATCGAGAAAAAGCTACCCGGATTAGCGGGCGAGAGGGTTATAATATTCTCGGACCTGATAAACGATGATATCGGCTGCCGCAGAAGTTTTGACTTTCCGGAAAAGACTATCGAAGAATTCGGAAAAAACAAGGAAGGTCAAATCATATTCCTTTACACTACTCCTTATACAGGGACCGGACAGGGCAACCTGGAGTGGAAGGAAAGATTGCTGCAAAGACAGCGGGATTTTATAAAAAAGGTCCAGGACCTTTGCAACGAGGGTAAGGTAAGGGCATTCTTCTATCATGTGCCCGAGGTTCCCGACAAAAGATCGGTTTTTTTCAAATCTCAAATAAAAAAATGCATACCTGCTACCATGTTTGATGTAATATGGGAAAGGACCTGCAGGATTGTGGAAAGCCTTATTTGCGCGGTTAGGGGGTGAGTAATGGAGCTGGAATTCATCGAGGCAAGAGACCTGCCCGATGCCTGGTTTCAATGCGTATACAACATACTTGAAAAGGGTAGAACCTACATAGTTGAAAGGGGAAGTTTCAAGGGACAGAAAAGGCTGGAATTCGACTATATAACATTGCATATAAAATACCCCGGACAAAGGCCTCTCTTGCCCGATATTCCGCCCGCACTGGGAATACCGAATCCGGTGGAAGATGATTACCTGGACCAGTATCTTCCCTACCTGATGACCTCATCCAAAAAGCCGGGCGAGATATATACCTACGGGGAGTACCTGGAGCCGCAGATAAATGAAGTTATAAGAATGTACCGTGAAGACGGGCCCGGCACAAACCAGGCATACATGACCGTGGGAGCACCGGATACCATTTACCTTGAAGACCCGCCCTGCCTTAGGGGAATCGATACCAGGGTCCATGAAGAAAAACTCCATTTTATGGTCTACTTCAGGTCCTGGGATTTATGGAATGGGTTTCCGGCCAATTTAGGCGCAATTCAATTATTAAAGGAATATATGGCGGAGAACATCGGCGTAGGGGACGGTGAAATCATCGCAGCAAGCAAAGGACTTCATCTTTACGATTATATATGGGAACTGGCCAGATTAAGGACAATGAAATCAGGCAACCATCAATAAACGCAACTCTTTCAACCTTTTCCTGAATCCCGTCCCGGGAAAGGCAGAAGCATATACCCTTTGCAGCCCGGGAAGGGTTTTCATCGGTGTTGATTATATTAATCCCTTGAAAGTTGTTTAATCAAAAAAATCCTGGAAAGATATGGGGTTAATAGATTTAAAAGATATGGACCTGGAAGATACCAGGCAATGGATACAGAACTCCCGGCTTGAGGCTTACAGGGCCCAGCAGATAAGGCAATGGATCTTTGCCCGCCGGGCCCGGTCATTCGGCGAGATGACCAATCTTTCAAAGAAACTGAGGGAACATTTAGAATCTTCAGCCTTTATAAGCCGGTTGAAAATATTAAAAAGCCAGGTTTCAACGGATGGTTCCAAAAAATTCCTTTTCCGGCTTCACGACGGAAATACCGTTGAATCTGTTCTTATACCGGAAAGGAATCATTACACCGCGTGTATATCCTCCCAGGTTGGGTGTGCCATGGGATGCAAGTTCTGCCTCACAGCAAAACAAGGTCTGACTCGCAACTTGAAAAGCTCCGAGATAGTGAACCAGGTATTATGTCTCATGGAAGCAATGGGCCAGCCCAATAGACTCTCCAACATTGTTTTTATGGGCATGGGCGAGCCACTGGCAAACTACGAGGCCGTAAAAAAGGCGGCCAAAAATATAATTTCTCCCGATGCCCTTAATTTTGCCCGCCGCAGGGTAACTATTTCTACGTGCGGGCTTGTGCCGGAGATAGAGAAAATGGGCAAGGAATTGCCTGTCAACTTGGCAGCATCCCTAAACGCACCGGATGACAAAATTAGAGATATGCTCATGCCCGTAAACAGGAAATATCCTTTACCCAAATTGATGGATGCTCTCAGTTCTTACCCCCTTCCCAGGGGCAGAAGAATTTCCTTCGAATATATACTGATAAAGGATATTAATGACAGTGTCGATCATGCAAAGAGTCTGGCGGAGTTAATAAAGGGTATAAAGGCAAAGATAAATCTTATTCCCTTTAACGGCTTTAAAGGAAGCCCTTTTGAACAATCCAGCGAACATAATATTCTAAGATTTCAGGGGGAGCTGATAAAAAGAAACTATACGGCTACCATCAGAAAGAGCAAAGGCTCGGACATCTCCGCCGCTTGCGGCCAATTGAGAGCCGGTCTTTAACCCAGATTGTGCAGTAGCCAACTACTGCGTAATCTGGGTTTAATGTTAAGTAGGAAATTTAAATACCTGCATAGCCAAACCCGGATTTCCGGAAAAAGCGGAATCACCGGTTTTTTTCCGGCCAGGGGAAGAAGGAAAAGGATGTTTCCCGTCCATAAATACCGACCATATTTTGAAATATGAAAAACAGGGTAAAAGGATTACTATTAATGCCGATAAAGCTTCCCTGCTTGATAGTCCTGCTCCTTTTCATCGGGGCTTGCATTTATTTTTTTTATCCGGTGATAGAAAGTTTTTTCGTTTTTTATCCTGAACCATCCTTCTCCTGGACCCCGGAAGAAGAAGGCATGGAATATAAAGAGGTTTATTTCAAAACCCGGGACCAAAAGAGGCTTCATGGATGGTATTTTAAAGCGGATGACCCGGGGCCTGTCCTGCTTTTCTGCCACGGAAATGCTGGAAATATCTCTCACAGGCTGGAAGTTATCCGGCGTTTCCGGTCCCATGGTCTTGCTGTATTTATATTTGATTACAGGGGGTTCGGCAAAAGCAAGGGGAGCCCCTCTGAAAAAGGTATTTATCTGGACGGCCTGGCCGCATACGACTATTTAAAAAACGAGGAGAATCTCCCGGTTGACAGAATCATGCCCTTCGGCAGGTCCCTCGGTGCTGCTGTTGCAATAGAAATAGCACTTAATCGACCGGTGGATTCCGTAATAATTGAATCCGGCTTCACCTCCATCAGGGAAATGGCGAGCACCATAAAGCTTTTTAGGCCTTTTTCCTTTATTATCCCGGAACACTATGACAACCTGGAAAAAATTCCCAGTATCCGGGTCCCAAAGCTGATCATTCACGGTAAAATGGATGAATTAGTGCCCTTTTCCATGGGCAGGAAGCTTTTTAATGCCGCACAGGAGGAAAAATTTTTCTTGCCCCTGGATGACGCCGGGCATAATAATACCT
Organism: uncultured Desulfobacteraceae bacterium; assembly: GCA_964655655.1. Classification (GTDB taxonomy): domain Bacteria; phylum Desulfobacterota; class DSM-4660; order Desulfatiglandales; family B25-G16; genus CAZZPR01. The sequence goes on from CAZZPR010000033.1 coordinate 26,709, forward strand.
TTGTGGTTGGCGGCCAAAAATACTTTAATGCCATCAAGGCCTTTGCCGAAAAGTCAGCAATGTGAAGTACATTTTTTTGGATCAATATATCCTGCTTTATTGATTTATCAGCCCAAGAAGAAAATACGGGCCTTGCTTGAATATTTTTCGTATCTGTCCTTGACTTGAATATCACTCTGTACTATGTGCAAAAAAAATCAGGGAGAAATCCATGAACCAGAACAAGGTACTCGATTTTAACCCCCAGGAGATACTCTTCAAAAAGGTCGTATCATACACGGAATCCATGGATCTTTTTTTAAGGGAGCAGGACAGGGCGATACCCCTGCTTTTAAGGGCCCTGGGCAATGTTGATTATAGATTAAAGCAGGAGATAATCCTGATTTTGGGAAACTTTGCCAAAAAGCAGGTAGCATGGCCTTTATATAACATGATAAGGGATCCCGGCGAGGACCAGGATATTCGTCAACTTGCATCAATTCAGCTTAGTGTCATCTTGCCGTTTCTTGAAGGACCTCAAACCTTGATAGACAATCTTCTCAGGGACATAAAGAATAAAGACCCTTTAATGAGGCTCAACGCGGCCTTTGCCCTGGGATGGGAGGGAAACTATCAGGCATTCGCCCCCTTGGTGGAGCTGCTGTATGACTCGGATATCCAGGTACAGCAGACTGCGGTTAATGCGTTGTTCAACCTGGGAGACAACCGAATCCTGAACCCTTTGCTGGAGCGGCTGGAGCAGGGGCCCCTCGAACAAAAAAGATGCATTTTGTTTAATCTCTGGAGGTTTTATTCCAGGCAAAAAGATGTCTTATCCCTTTACATTAAGTACATGGACCACGAAAACCCGGAACTCAGGTTTGATTCCCTGGCACTTCTCGGGTCAGTTACAGGAATCAAGAATTATATGTATGCATGCAGAAAGCGCTTGGGAGATGTTGACCCCCGAATTCGGGCCCTTGCGCTTAAACAATTGGATGAGGCATCCAGGGAAGAATTGTTGGATCTCAAGCAGGAAATCAGAAGTAAACTTTCGGACCCGGATATGGAAGTAAAAAAGGCAGCCCTTACTATCTTGAAGAGATTATAGGTTTCCACCCCCTTAAACCCTCTGTACGTTGCCTTGATGTCCTTAACCAGCGTCCTTTGAAAAAAGTGAAGCATCCTTGGAACTTTTCACGCAGTAAATATGATGGCTTCGTAAAATATAAAGCGGTATGGAAAAAGGTAATCTTCCCCTCCCGGACAAAAACGGTATCGTACAAGCATTGCCCGAAGAATTATCCGGTGAAAACAGGAAAAGGATAGGCAAATTCGGTACCTTTATGTTCATGTACGATCTCATTCAAAATCATTGGGTTCGGCCCCGCATCCACAAGGCAAATCCACAAACACACCGGGAGATTATGCATGAACTGATAACGTCGGTGAAAGGGGCTGTTGTGCTTGACATAGCCTGCGGAACAGGGGGTGCAATGCCTCATTTTGATACAAGCACGGATTATACCGGGCTTGATCTGTCCTACGCCATGCTGAGACAGGCTGTAAAGAAGGCAAAAGCAAGGGGATTTCGAAAATATACGCTCGTTGAAGGCACCGCAGAGAATCTCCCTTTTTATGACCAGAGCTTTGATCTTGTTTTAATAGACACCTCACTTCACATGATACCAGAATACCCCAGATGCGCCTCAGAAGCCTCAAGGGTGCTTAAAAAGGGCGGGCACCTGATATGCAGTTGTCCGACTGTAGGCATTAACCCGGAATTTGACACCCTTTGGAAAAAAATTGCCCCAAAACGCATGCTTCATTCATTTAAGGAATCCGATCTTCAGGCACTATGTTCGGACAATGGGCTTGTTTACGAACATATCGGAACAAATGGCGGAGTCCTCTATTTCCGGGGGCCCAGGGAATAATCATTTCACACTTCAACCAGGCATCCACCCCGAGTATTTTCCCAAGGGAAGGCCGGGGCTGATTGCCTGCATAAGGAGAAAAACATGGCAGTGGTTACCAAAAAGATCGAGATAGATACCGGGGGATTTAATGATGTGCATGATATTACCCCCATGGTGAAAGAGTTTGTGAAAAATCTTCCTTTCTCCGAGGGCTCGGTCACCATATTTATTCCGGGTTCTACAGCAGGTGTTACCGCTATAGAATTTGAATCCGGGGTGATAAAGGATCTGCAGGACTCCTTTGAGAGGCTGATTCCCCAAACCATAGAATACATGCACAATTTAAGGTGGGGAGACGGAAACGGATTTTCTCACATAAGGTCCGCAATATGCAAACCGTCCCTTACCGTTCCTTTTGAAAACCACAACACTATTACAGGTACGTGGCAACAGATAGTTTTGATAGATTTTGACAACAGGAAAAGGCGGAGGAAGATTATTCTTCAAGCCATAGGATGATAACCGGCAAATCGGAGCCGCTTTTTCCCTTCAGTTCCGTTCTCTTGAAAAATTTTTTCAAGAAGGCATTTCAATGCAGGCCAAAAAACTAAAAAAGTGAGGCCGAGCTGGCAGGCTGACAAAAAGTTTCGTTTTTTTGAACCCAGATTGTGCAGTAGAAAACGTAGCGAGGGTTGAAAAATCCAAGCGAAACGCGAATTCGGAGCAATTTTGAACCGCAGGCATATTCATAAATATGTTGAGGATCAAAATTGCGGAGTCCCGGCAAGTCGGGGCAGCAAGGTTTTTCAGACCGCAGTAGTTGGCTGCTGCACAATCCGGGTTCAAAGTTCTTGGGGCCTTTATTTACTTTGATTTCCTCAGGAGGAATGTGGACAAAGGCTCACTTTAGGCGGTAGGTTATTAACCCGTGTGCAGTATCATATGGAGATACACTGACCCGCACCCTATCCCCAACAATTACCTTTATCTTGTTTTTTTTGATTCTTCCGGAAAGGACCCCTGTGACCTTAAAGCCCTCTTCACACTCAATCTCCATGGACCCTCCCCCAAGCATCCTGGTTACTGTGCCTTCTAAATGTATCAGGTCGTCTTTACTCAATTTTGACCTCTTTGAATAAGATTTTGGACTTTTCTATACTAAATATTCCATTATGTCAATGATTTACCTTCAAGTTAATGAAATGACCTGTGGGAAATCCGAAAAATATTTCCAACCCATTGAAAATAAGGGATTTTTAGTTTGAATATCGGCAACCAAAATTAAGCCCCGCCCATAAATATAAAAACTGCTCGTTCCCACTATCCAATGCCCCACCAAAAAAGTGTTTTGGATTCCGGCTTCTAATACTAATTTGCATTCAAAGGAATACTTACAATCCACTCAAAGCCTGCTATAC
>CAZZPR010000034.1:0-29608 GCA_964655655.1 uncultured Desulfobacteraceae bacterium
GCGATTTTTTTGAAAAAAATTCACTTTTTTTTAATCCTTATATCGGAATTCCAGGCCCTTAATATTGACGGACGAAGCCATGGAAATTGATATTTTATTTGCAAGAGGAAGATGCCCGATGAAAATTAAGAGATACTTGTCCTTGACATGATTATAAACCTAAAATATAAAGGCCTTACAAAAGGAAGCAAGAAAATAGGGCATAGTCCTTGATAGCCCTTGTTTTAGGGTTTTTCCGGTCTGGTTGTTTCAACGTGCTATTATCTTTAAGAAATATGAGTTATGCAGGTCTCATGCGCCGGGTCTATCGGCGTGTGCTCTCCAAAAATATCATAGGAACTTATGTTCAGAAAAGCGACGTGATTGCTGCCAGAAAGTAGAATAAGGCTGGAGTGATAGGGATAATTGAAATATTAATTCAAAAGGAAGGTGAAGAATCGTGTCAGGTGAAAATATTATTACAATAAACGGAAATAAATGTACCTTTGAATCAGGGGAAACGATTCTTGAGGTGGCCGAAAGAAATGGAATTGATATCCCCACCCTGTGTTATATCAATGGTTCTGCTCCGACAGGAGCATGCAGGTTATGTGTGGTGGAGGTAAAGGGCGCAAGAAATCTTTTGCCTTCCTGTGCTACACCGGCTGCGCCTAAAATGGAGGTGGAAACAGAATCGGACAGGGTAATAAAATCAAGACGATTAAACATAGAACTGCTTCTTGCCTCAGGCCACCATAATTGTGTTACATGCGAGAAAAACGGGGACTGCCGCCTCCAGGACCTTGCCTATAGGTATAAGGTTGATACGGTCCGATTCCCGGAAACAGAGACCATGTATCTGCCGGAAACAGATAATGCCCTTATAATAAGGGATTTTTCAAGGTGCATACTTTGCGGCAGATGCGTGCAGGCCTGTAATGAGGTGCAGGTAAACAGGGCTATTTCCTATGGTTACCGGGGTGCTGCCTCCAAGATCGTAGCCCTTGGGGACCTTCCGCTTAATCAGTCGGACTGTGTCTTTTGCGGTGAATGCGTTCAGGTATGCCCTGTTGGTGCGCTTACGGAGAAGTCCAGCAGGTTCAAAGGGAGGCCCTGGGAGGTAAAAAAGACTCAGACTACTTGTCCATACTGCGGCGTGGGCTGCCAGTTGGATCTACAGGTTAAAGGTAACGAGATAATAAAGGTGACCGGCACAGAGGACTCGGAGCCTAATTTTGGAAGCCTTTGTGTAAAAGGTCGTTTCGGATATCATTACGTAAATCACGATGAAAGAATCAAGTCACCGCTTATACGGGAAAGCGGGTCGTTCAGGGAAGCATCCTGGGAGGAGGCACTTAATCTTGTTTCCCGCAGGTTGAAGGAGATTAAATCAGATTCCGGGCCGGACTCAATTGGTGTTTTTTCCTCCGCAAAGATCACCAACGAGGAGAACTACCTGGCTCAGAAGTTTGCACGGGCTGCCATAGGTACCAACAATGTGGATCACTGTGCCAGGCTCTGTCATGCCTCAACAGTAGCAGGACTCGCTGCTGCATTCGGAAGCGGCGCCATGACCAATCCCATAGATGATATCAATGAATCGGACCTTATCCTGGTAACCGGTTCCAACACCACAGAGGCCCATCCGGTTATTTCCTCATATATGAAAAGGGCTGTTGAGTTTAAGGGGACACGTTTGATTGTGGTTGACCCCCGAAGAATACCATTGACTCAGTTTGCAGACCTTTGGTTAAGGCAGAATTTGGGAACAGATGTGGCCTGGGTAAACGGGATGATGCACGTAATTATTAAAGAAGGTCTTTACGATAAGGAATATATTGAGAGCAGGACAGAGGGGTTTGATGAGTTAAAAGACAAGGTAGAAAAGTACAACCCTGAGTATGTATCCGGAATTACCGGAATACCCGAAGACGGGCTCATAAAAGCTGCAAGGATGTATGCTAATGCCAGCTCCGCTTCCATATTCTTTGCCATGGGCATTACCCAGCACAGCACCGGCACGGATAATGTAAAGTCCCTTGCAAACCTGGCGATGCTCTGCGGAAATGTCGGCATACCGGGAGGAGGTGTTAACCCATTAAGGGGACAAAACAACGTGCAGGGTGCATGTGACCTTGGGGCGCTGCCCAATGTTTATACCGGTTACCAGCAGGTAGGCAATTCATCCATAAGGGAGAAGATGGCCAGGGCATGGAAAGTGAAGGAGCTTCCTTCATCCACGGGACTACCCCTGACAGAGATGGTGGAAAAGGCGGCGCAGAGCGAGCTGAAGGCGCTTTATATAATAGGGGAGAATCCCCTGGTATCGGACCCTGATCTCAATCATGTAGAAAAGGCATTTAAAAAGCTCGAATTTCTTGCGGTGCAGGATGTGTTTTTAACAGATACTGCCAAGATGGCGGACGTGATATTGCCGTCTGCATCTTTTGCGGAAAAGGAGGGCACTTTTACCAATACGGAGCGCAAGGTTCAGAGGGTTAGAAAGGCGGTTGATCCTCCGGGCCAGGCAAGGCAGGACTGGAAGATAATTTGCGAACTCTCTTCCAGGCTGGGCTATAAAATGTTCTATGAAAATCCGGAATCCATCATGGAGGAGATTGCATCCGTAACCCCATCCTATTCCGGAATTTCCTATTCAAGGCTGGAGGAAGGCGCCCTTCATTGGCCGTGTTCCTCCAGGGATCACCCCGGTACACCGAGACTGCATTCCGGGGAGTTTACAAGGGGCATGGGGCTTTTCCATGCAATAGATTTTATTCCGCCTGCGGAGGTGCCGGACGAGGGGTATCCTTTTTATCTCACCACAGGCCGTGTACTCCCCCATTTCCACACCGGCACTATGTCCATGCACTCGGATGGACTGAACGAGATAGAACCGGAATGTTTCGTAGAGATATCTCCCGAAGACGCCAAGGCCTCCATGATAGAGCAAGGAATTCCATTGAGGGTGAGCTCTCGCAGGGGACAGATAACCGCCAAGGCCAGGGTTTCCGACCGGGCACATCCGGGTACGGTATTTATCCCATTTCATTTTGCCAAGGCAGCGGCCAACAGGCTGACAAATGCTGCACTGGATCCGGTGGCCAAAATACCGGAATTCAAGGTATGTGCGGTTAAGATAGAAAAAGCATAGATTTAAGGAGAAAGATGATGTCAAATTCCAAATCAGCTCCGATGAAAGAAATTACACCTGAAATGTGGGAAAAGTTGGACGAAATAATAAACATGAACAGGGGCAGGCCGGGGGCCTTGATACCCGTGCTTGAAGAGTGCCAGAATGTATGCGGCTTTTTGCCCCTGGAGCTTCAAGAGAGAATATCCAGGGGACTGAATATTCCGGGAAGTACCGTTTACGGCGTGGTAACCTTTTATTCCTTTTTTACCATGGTGCCCAAGGGAAAGCACACTATAAAGCTTTGTTTGGGTACTGCGTGTTATGTAAGGGGCGGTAAGGAAAATCTGGATTACCTGCGCGATGAATTCGGCGTCGAGGTAGGTGGCACAACCAAGGACTTGAGGTTTTCCCTTGAATCCGTACGCTGCCTTGGTGCCTGTGGGATGGCACCTGCTATGGTTGTTGATGACGACACTTATGCTCAGGTAAGCAAGGAAAACATCATGAATATAATCGAGAGATATCAGTAGAGGAGAGAGAGGAATGGAGGCAATAACCAGACATCAGTTAAACGAGATACTGTCCAGAGGACAATCCATGGTCGATTTACGCTTAGGAAAGGTCCCTGTCACACCTGATGGCGAAAAACATCTCATGATATGCGGAGGCACCGCATGCCGAGCGAGCAAAAGTGAGCTGGTACGCGATGCAATTAAATCCGAGATAGAACGGCAAGGTCTTTCCGAGAGATGCACTGTGGTAGAGTCGGGAAACGATGCTTTTGGTATCCTTGCACCGGCAATGGTGATCTATCCAGATGGTATTTATTATGTGAAACTTACACCTGATGATGCAAGTGAGATAGTTTCGCAGCATCTCATTGAGGGTGCACCTGTTGAAAGGCTGTTATACCGGGAGATAGCTACGGAAGAGCCTATATTTCGAATGATGGATATTCCGTATTTTGCCCACCAGAAACTGGTCACCCTCAGGAATCTTACTCTTATAGATCCAGAGAAGATAGAAGATGCCATTGCTCGGGATGCCTATCAGGGGGCGGCGCGGGCACTTCTTGATATGTCGGCCGAAGAGGTTATCAACGAGGTCAAGAACTCTGGTCTTCGTGGCAGGGGTGGAGCAGGGTTCCCTACCGGAATTAAGTGGGGATTTGCTGCTAAAAGTGAAAATGAAGTGAAATATGTATTGTGCAATGCTGATGAAGGAGATCCCGGTGCGTTTATGGACAGGAGTGTTCTCGAGGCCGATCCGCATGCTGTGATAGAGGGGATGGTTATTGCGGCCAAGGCAATCAATGCCCACAAGGGCTATATTTACTGTAGAGCGGAATACCCGCTTGCTTTGCGAAGAATTGCCACTGCATTGAATCAGGCCAGGAATTATGGCTTGTTAGGTTCTAATATTTTGGGAAGCGGTTTCGAATTTGATTTGGAAATTTATCAAGGGGCGGGTGCCTTTGTGTGCGGTGAGGAAACCGCTTTAATGACTTCCATCGAGGGTAAGCGCGGGATGCCCAGGCCAAGGCCACCCTTTCCGGCTCAATCAGGGCTGTGGGGGAAGCCTACAATTCTGAACAACGTGGAGACATTGGCAAATGTGGCACAGATCGTTCTCAACGGTGGAGCTTGGTACGCCTCCCTTGGCACGGAAGGAAGCAAGGGGACCAAGGTTTTTGCGCTGGCTGGAGATGTAAACAATAGCGGGCTTGTGGAGGTGCCCATGGGGAAACCCATTAGGGACATTGTGTACGAGATTGGAGGGGGGATTCCGGAAGAAAAGAATTGCAAAGCAGTTCAGCTAGGCGGACCGTCAGGCGGCTGCATCCCTATGGATCTACTTGACACCGTGACCGATTACGAAGCTATAACAAAGACTGGGGCAATTATGGGTTCCGGTGGCATGGTAGTCATGGACGAGACTACCTGCATGGTGGATATTGCCAGGTTTTTCATAGAATTTTGCCAGGAGGAGTCCTGCGGAAAGTGCACCCCGTGCAGGGAAGGAACCAAGAGGATGCTGGAGATTCTTACCAGGATTACTGAGGGCCGAGGGGAGCCGGAGGATATCAATACTTTGGAGGAGCTTGCCGAGATGGTGAAGGAGTCTTCTCTATGTGGGCTGGGTCAAACCGCTCCAAATCCGGTTCTGAGTACAATAAGATATTTCAGGGATGAATATGAGGCCCATATAGAGGACAAGAGATGCCCTGCAGGTGTGTGTAAGTCATTAATAACCTATGTGATTAACCCAGAAAAGTGCACTGCATGTGGTAAGTGCAAGAAGGTGTGCCCCAAAAATGCCATTACGGGAGAGAAGAAAGTTCCTCATTATATTGATCCGGAGAAATGCATTCGGTGCGGCGCCTGTATTTCAGCGTGTAAATTTGACGCAATTGAGATCGTGTAAGTGTATTGAATTCTTGATGTTTTTGGAATATTGAGGGAAAATGAAAGTTCAATATGATACAAATACATAGGTACGAACTCTGCGATCTCAACTATTTTATTTTTCATGCACTTCCAGGTGATCTGCGGCGCTTATTAGTGCTGTAGATTTTTTTACCACTATATTTTAGGAGTGTTCATTTTACCAAGTAGGCTTGGCTGATTGCCCTCCTTTTATCTGCAAAACCGCGCTGTCTTTTTACGAATTATTTCTGTGAACTAAAAAGAGATATGCCCGGCCCCTCTTCAAAAATCCAAACTCTTGCAAGTTTTACTTGATCTCCAACTAAGAAAAAAATTTCGGAATCTCATACGGTTTGAAGAAATGAATAATTTTTTCAGGCATTGACTTTGCTTTAATACCAACATATAAAATACTTTAATTTAAAAGGACATGTAAAATAAGGGGCTTACGTGGAAGAGATTCAGGGTATGCATTATGAAGGCTTTTGCATAAGGCCGCCCAGCGAGGCGAACAGCATTCTTCTCCAGGCCACGGTGGGATGCTCACATAATAAGTGTACCTTTTGCGGGTCCTACAAGGCAAAGAGATTCCGTATAAAAGAAAACGATATCATACTGAATGACATCCTGTTTGCCTCCAAATATATGCAAAACCGAAAAAGGCTTTTCATCATGGACGGTGATGCCCTTATTATTCCCTATCCCCGGCTTAAATGGATAATGGAAAGGATAAGGGAACATCTTCCCTGGGTAAACAGGGTGGGGGTATACGCAAACTCCAAGGCCATAAAGATGAAAACAGAGGAGGAACTGGCAGAGCTGAAGGCCATGGGCCTGGGCATTATTTACATGGGCATAGAGTCCGGCGATGACGAGACTCTCACGGCCATTAACAAGGGTGCTGATTCCCGGAGAATTCTGGAGATGGGGAGAAAGGTAAAAAGTGCCGGCATAAAGCTTTCCGTAACCGTGCTTTTGGGAATAGCAGGCAAGGACAGATCATTGGTACATGCGAGGGCTACCGGTGATATCTTAAGCCGGATGGACCCGGATTATATAGGTGCACTCACGGTCATGGTCATACCGGGTACACCCCTTGCCGGGGAAATTTCCCAGGGCAGGTTTGAACTGCCAGATAATTCCGGAATACTCACCGAACTGAGGGAGATGATAGCCCACACCAATCTTACCAGGGGCCTTTTTTTCTCCAACCATGCATCCAACTATTTGCCCATAAAGGCCAGGCTTCCCAAGGAAAAACAACAGGCCATTGATATGATAGACGGCGCTCTACAGGGAAGGATAGGCCTAAGGTCCGAGTGGACGAGGGCCCTTTAACACATGACCACCACATTTCACCCCAGATTGATAAATGATCCGTTTCTGGATCCGGGGCTTTTCATCAACTTTCTCTTCCAGAGGAGGGCCATTCTGTTTGATCTGGGCGATTTGTCCAATCTGGCTGCCAGGGACATATTAAAGACGAGCCATATCTTCGTTACCCATACCCATATGGATCATTTTATCGGTTTTGACACATTTCTTCGCCTGGCCCTGGGAAGACAAAAGGAAATCCGGGTATACGGTCCCTCGGGCTTTATGGAAAAGGTGGAGTCAAAGCTCGGGGCCTACACCTGGAACCTCATAGACAATTATGAGAATACTCTCACCTTTATTGTAACGGAGATTAAAGATGGCACGGCATTCACACAAACCTATAAAAGCACGGATAGGTTTAAGGCCTCCGGCTCCTTCGAGGAGACAGCATTTACCGGGAATCTGGTCCGGGAAGGGTCATTTTCCGTGGATGCTGTCATGCTGGATCACAAGATAGATTGCATGGGATTTTGTCTGACGGAGGATTTTTCCGTAAATATTATAAAGGAGGGGCTGGAGAAACTGGATCTTCCGGTAGGTCCCTGGCTCAGGGAATTTAAGATGGCGATACATGAGGGCAGGGACCCGGCTGGTGAATTCAGGGTGGATTGGCAGGACAGTAAAGGAGGCCGGCATCAAAGATCATTTTGCCTTGGCGAGTTAAGTGAAAATATCGCCAGGATAACCCCCGGGCAGAAAATCACTTATATTGTTGATATGGTGGGAAGCGAGGAGAATATAAAAAAGGCAATCCGTCTGGCGAAGGGCTCTACAAGACTCTTTATAGAAGCGGGTTTTTTGCAGGAGGATGCAGAACTGGCTCGCAGAAAATATCATCTCACTGCGGCAGAGGCGGGTCTTATCGGTGCAAGGGCCGGGGTCAAGGAGATAACCCCCTTTCACTTTTCCCCGAGATACTGCGGACGAAAGGAAGATATAATTGAGGAGGTGCTTAGCGCTTTCGGATCACAGGGATAATAAAACCCCTGTTTCTGTTATTTTTCAAAATTCAACATGTAGGCAAAGGATGCATTAATATTAAGGTAGCGGACCTTTATATTTTTGGTAAAAGGAGGAAAAGGGTTTGCGGACCTTACTGCATTGAGGGCACAGGAATCGAGAATGTCATGTCCGGAGGAGTTTGTAACTTTGCATTCCAAAAGGTTTCCTTGACGGTCGAGCCTGAATTTTATCATGAGATCCCCCTGGATGCAGTTTCGCCTGGCTGATTCAGGGTAGGACCAGTGGTTGAGTATCTTTTGCTTGACGGATTTTGTATACGGATGGTAGGTGGGATCAGTGGTATCCAGGGAAATAGTTGCCTCTTTCGGCTCAGGGGGTTTGGTGTGAATCTGGCTTATACCGGGCAGGAAATCCTTTTTAAGGTTCTTGGTGTCTTCAACCGGAGGGCGAACCAGGTCCACCCTGTAGGCCCTTAGTCCTCCGGGCTCCTTGATAAAGGATATGCCCTGGAACCCTATTATAATGAACGCATGGATTATTATTGACAGAAAAAATGTTATCCGGATGACGGGCCTTCCCCTTATGTCGGGATAATAGCTATTTATGATCGCCGGTCCTCCTGGGGTCATTCACCCATAACTCCTCTTTCTTGATAAACCACCAGTCGCTGCTGTTGGTGTTGATAATCTCATCGGCCATTTTTTTTGCAAAATCGGTTAAGAGACGTTTGATGGAATAGGTGAGCCATTCCGCTGCGGATTTATTTCCCAGGTCATATTGCCTTTTTAGCTCCAGTATAAAGTCCAGCTGATCGGCATCCTGGGACAGCCGGGCTTCCAGGGTGTTGCCTGAGTTAAATTCATCAAGCATGGAGGCGATTTCCTCGCCGAACGGAAGGTTTTGGGTTTGGTCATTTATAGCCTTCTGCTCATCTGTATCGGCGTACCATTTATTTACGTAGTTATGGTCTCCTGTTCTGGCCTCGGGTAGATCATGGAAAAGTCCCATGAGAACCGTCTTCCAGATGTCGGCCTCAGGCTCGTTTTTTGCCAGGAGATAGGCTATGATAGCCACCCTGAAGGAATGTTCCGCTACGGATTCATTTCCGGTACCCAGAAAGTGGTAGCCTGACCTGGGAATCTTCTTTAATATCCCTACCTCGAAAAGAAAGTTGACCATTTCTCTCATATGTGATCTCTTTAGCCCGGTGCAAACCCCATATTCAGGAAAACCGGTTAGTTTTTTCGGTTGTGGGTAATTTTATGGCCCACGGCCCCTGCTGCCTACACAGCCTAAGATTGTGGATGTTTAGTTCCTTATCAATTAATTTCGAACTTGTCTACCTGTCTTTTATCGAACATACAGGCAGGAAACGGCAAAAGGTCGTATTTTTTTTATTGACCCTCTCAAATGAATAGGGAAAAAGATAAACTATCCATGCCTTATCATCCCCCTGGGTATCGGCTGTCCAGTAGAAACCGTTTTTTTTGTTTGCAAACGGGTTGTCAGGATGGTTTTCCAGTTTCATCGAAAGAGACTTCAGCTCGTCTCTGGTGGGTAGACGCCATTTCAGGGCTTGATCTTTGTTGAGCCCTTTTATATAATCAATTGCCTCCGGCCAGTTTTTAATACCAGTGCACAAATTCAGGTCCTTAAACCATAAAAGTCCGGTTTTACATTCCTTGACCTTGCCTTCATCCAGGTAAAGAAAGCCCTCGTTGCACCCGGGGGAGGAACTGTTGCCTGACTTGCCCTTTAAACCTGCTCCGGTACCCGGGGTTTCAGTAGTTTCCTTTTTATTTTTGGAGGGAATGGAAACCTCGGGGCTTTTTGCCCGGGGAGTAGAGGGGGTTTTAACACCCTTTACCACGGTTTTTTCAGGTAATTTCACCTGCTTCGGCGCATCCGCCGAAGACGTCTCCGGCTCCTCAGGGCTCACCGGGGAAGACGGACCGGAGGAAATATGTTGGGACAAACTTTCCGCTATCTCACAGGCATCTCTGTAACTTTTTTTGCAAAGCACCTTGAAATCCCGGCAGGCCGCCTGGTTATTGTCCATATTTTTGTAGGCAAGACCCCTGTTATATAAAGCCCTGAAGCAATTTGGATCTATCTCCAGGGATTTTGAATAATCCTCTACGGCCCGGCTGTACTTTCCCTGATCAAAATACAGATTACCCCTCTGGATATAAACAGGCAGATAATGCGGGTTTAATTCTATGACCTTGGTAAAATCCTTTATGGCAGGATCATTTTGGCCCAGTTTTTTGTAGGCAAGACCCCTGTTGTAATAGGCCTTGTCATGAGAAGGGTCCAGATCAATTACCTTGGTATAGTAATCTATAGACTTTTCAAGTTGTAAACTGTCAAAAAATTCGTTGCCCTTTATAAAATAGCTGCCGGGTGAAGGCTCTTCCGCCTGGGACATGAAGGCGGAGAAATGAAGCACAAGGATAAAGGGGATGAGCCCTTTCCACAGGATACCAGGCAGTCTTTTTATAAAGATTTCACCGCGCCTTGCCATTTTTCCGGATTCCTTTCAGGGTGGTCAATTCAATATTTCCCCAGGTCGCCATGGTATTTTTCATAACAACTATCCCGCCTGTTATGTCTTCGGATTGTTTAAAGTGTTCAATTTCCCTTTTGATGCTCGATACATTTTTTATCCTGTTGCCGAGGGAGGTAGCCGCTGCATCCGCTATACAGGCGTTTTCGGCGACAATACAGACCGCATCCACATTTCCCAGGCTGAGTGAATGTCCAACAGTTGAGGAAGATGTGCAAACGCCCACGGGTTCGCCCCCTTGTATAACCATGCCTATCATGCCGCTCAATTGCGAGCTTCCGGAGTAGAGGGAGACTGTAACGGGGCGCTCCGTTTTGATGAATATATCCCCCCCGTTTTCTACAATAACCTCCGGGGAATATTTCAGCAGATCATTTCCTACGTATTGTGCGATAGCACCTGCTACTGCTGCCATTGGCCCGGTTTCAAATCTTTTTCCTGCAAGGATCATATCTTTAATAATTGGAGGAGCAAAGGGGTCTTCGGGGTAGGGGAGCAAACTTGTGATAAAATCCGGCCTTTTATTTATGTAGCCCTCAATCTGCCTTCTGTAGTTGTGCACCAAATCCCTGGCCTGTTTATCCAAATAATCGGATGAATTCACCAGTATGTCCGTTTCTTTTATTAAGACTCGACAGGATACAAGGTTCCGGTTATGGATAACTTTTCTGTAGTTATGGTCCCTGACTTTCACGGACCCGGAAGCACTTACCGGTTGGACTGGGTCGATTTCTTTCATCGTTTATGTTGAGTTTTTTTGCTTTTTTTAATTAATGTCAATCAAGCAGGTAATTGGGCGCTTCCTTGGTGATTATTACATCGTGGACGTGACCCTCCCTGTGGCTTGCCGGGGTTATTTTTACGAACCTGGCCTTTGTTTGAAGTTCGTTTATATCATGTGCTCCCACGTATCCCATACCGGCTTTAAGCCCACCTGCAAGTTGATAAATGGTATCAGCCACTGGGCCCCGATAGGGCACCCTGCCCACTATACCCTCCGGCACGAGTTTTGATTCCGATTCTACTATTTCCTGGAAATACCTATCCTTGCTGCCTTGTTTCATGGCCTCTATGGAGCCCATCCCCCTGTAAACCTTATAGGTTCTTCCCTGGTAAAGTTCGGTTTCTCCGGGGCTTTCTTCTGTGCCTGCGAACAGGGATCCAACCATTACAGATGAGGCGCCTCCGGCTAAGGCCTTGGTAATATCACCTGAGAAATTTATCCCGCCGTCTGCGATAAGGGGTATCCCCAGTTTTGAGGTAACCCTTGAACATTCCATTACTGCGGTCATCTGAGGTATGCCTACACCGGCAATTATCCTTGTTGTGCATATGGACCCGGGCCCTATGCCTACCTTTACAGCATCCGCGCCAGCATCAATAAGGGCCCGGGCTCCCTCCGGGGTGGCGACGTTTCCGGCTATCAATTCAAGGTCCGGAAAATACTTCCTGGTGTCTTTAACCGCTTCAATGGCGCCCCGGGAATGTCCATGGGCTACATCTATAACTATAACATCCACGTGAGCGGATATCAGCCTTTGAATTCTCTCATGCCTGTCCCTTCCAACCCCTACAGCGGCACCAACCCGCAATCTACCCAGGTCATCCTTGCAGGAATGGGGATATTTTCTAACCTTTTCTATATCCTTGATTGTGATAAGCCCGCTTAGCTTGCCCTCATCATTTACCACGAGAAGTTTTTCTATTCTCCTTTTGTGCAGGATGGATTTAGATTCCTCAAGGGTGGTACCTATGGGAACAGTGGCCAGGTTGTCTTTGGTCATTACCTCTTTCACCTTCCTGTTCAGGTTTGTCTCGAATCGAAGGTCCCTGTTGGTAATGATGCCCACCAATTCCCCTTTTTTTATTACCGGAACACCTGAGATCTTGTACTTTTTCATTATATTTAGGACCTCTGAGAGCCTCTGGTCAGGATCGATGGTTATGGGCTCGACAATCATTCCGCTTTCAGATTTCTTTACCTTTTCAACCTCAAGGGCCTGTCTTTCTATACTCATATTTTTGTGTATGAAGCCCAATCCACCCTGTCTGGCTAGTCCTATGGCCAGGTCCGATTCGGTAACCGTATCCATGGCAGCGCTGACAATAGGTATGTTCAGGTAGATGTTTCTTGAAAGCCTTGTTTTGATGTCTGTTTCCTTTGGCAGTATGCTGGATTCTCCCGGTACCAGGAGAAGGTCGTTAAATGTGAGTCCCTCTTTAATCGGTTTCTTTTCCATCACTTTCTCCTTGCAGATAATCTATCAATATGCCCTCTAATAAATCCTGGTAGGAAATTATTATCTCATTTTTTTTAAAATAGTCCATAATTTTTATCGCGATAAGACACCCCGCTAAGATGGTATCTTCCCTTCCTGGATCAAGGCCTTTAATATTCAGCCTTTCAATACTTGATAATTCGCTGAGCTTATTAAAAAGCCCGGCAATGGCCTTTTTGTTTAATGAGAGGCCGGTTATTTTATCATCAAACTCCCTCACCCGGATTGAATGTATAATAGCACCCAGGGTAACCACGGTGCCCCCGGTACCGATTAATTGGGGGTCATTTTCGTAAATCTTTTTAAATGAATCAAGCCCGTTTTTTAATGTATTATCTATGTGCTCTGTAAGCCGGTCTATTTCCTTTCTGGCGGGCGGGTCGTGTGCGAGATATTCTTCGGTAGAGGTAATTATGCCCAATTCCGTTGAAATGATATTTTTTGAATCGTCCTTGATTCCAATAAATTCTGTACTTCCACCGCCGAGATCGAAGATAATTACCGGGGAATCCTTCATTCCGGGTGAAGACAATACCCCCTTTAATGTAAGACGGCCCTCTTCCTCGCCCGAAATAATCCGGGTGTTGAGTCCGAGGGTATCCCGGATGGCAGAGATGAACTCCCGCCTGTTTTTTGCCTTTCTGACCACCCCTGTGGCCACTGATATCGGGCTACTAACTTTATATTGCCGGGCTATTCGAAGGTAATCCTTGAGTACTGAAACACACCTTTCCATGGGTTCATTTTTAATAATGCCCGGACTTTTCCGGTTGAAGCCGGACCCCAATCTTAACACTGATCTTTTTCTCAATACGGAGGTCAGGGGTTTGTCCGAATCCCTTTTTGCGATAAGCATTCTTATGGTATTGGTTCCTATTTCTATTGAGGCGAGGTTTTCCATAACAATATTCAATATCAAATCCAGGGACTGCTATCAACAAACTCCTTTTCGGCATCTCAAAAAGGATTATTAAAGTGGAAAAGGCCTTTTACCCTTATAACCATCTCCCGCCCGAAGCCCAAGTATTTATAAGGGATTAAGTCTTTTCATGTCTTTAGACATCTCCTTAGAATCCCAATCACCAAATGGCATCCACATCCTCCCCAAAGCCCCGCCCATTTCCTCAAGGCAATATCTACTGGCCTCAAAGCATGTGCCCTCATATTCGGGCTTTAAGAAACATCATCAAAGACTAAAGACTCCTCAAAGTAAGGCCCGAATATTTCGGGCACTTCCCAATTCTGTGGAATTTCTTTTGCGATATTGCCTTTCGGAAACAGGCAGGGCTTTTTCCGGTTTTGCGGGGTTTGGTTTTGACTGCAAAACTCTTTCAAAAAACTGTTATCTTTTTTGCTCCTTATAACTTCCTGAAAATGAAAATTGTTTTTGGGTTTTGGCTATATAAAAACGAGGCTTTATTGGGTTTTGGGAGTTTTGCAGGGAAAGGCCTTATTTGGTATTGGTTTTCCGTAATAAGATAATGGGGTTAATCCCTGGTTTCCGACCCTAAGGGAAGGGTAAAGAAAAACCTGCTTCCAGTACCTGTATCTCCGCTTTCAACACCTATCTTTCCACGGTGGGCCCCCACTGCCATTTTACAAAATGTTAATCCCAGTCCCGTGGTATAAATACGTCCGTCGTTTTTCTTTTCCAGCTGTTTGTATTTGTCAAAGATGGTTTCCCGGTGTTCATGGGGAACTCCGGGGCCCTTGTCCTTTACAAAAAATTCTATTTCTCCCGGTTTCGGAAATTTGTACCCTAGTTCAATATTTTCACCCTCAGGGGAATAATTTATCGCATTTGTAATAAGGTTCTGTAAAACTCTTAAGAGAACCCCCCTGTCTCCCCAGAAATATTCCTCCGGTTTTTCGGGTTGGCAGCTTTCCTCGAAGCCTATTTCCTTGAGCTTTCCCAAACCGGCAACCCTTGAAAGGACTTCCCTTATAAGGTCTGCGGGGTTAATTTTTTCATGGATAAGCTCCAGTCTCCCCTCCTCCAACCTGGCGATATCCAGGAGATTGGACACCATCAGGTAAAGGGTATCGCATGCACCTCTGGCGGCCTGAACGCACTCCTCATCTTCCTCTGATGTGGTATATGAGAGAATATCAAGATTTGCCATCACCTCGGATATAGGACCCTTTAAATCATGGATCAACATATTGTAGAGATCAGCCTTAAGAACTTCCAATTTCCTCAATTCAAGGTTTTTCTTTTGCAAAATACGTTTTTTCTTTTTCAGGGATTCAGCAAGGCGCTGATTTTCCAGAGCGCTTATAATCTGCCCTGCCAGCTCCAGGAGTGCCTTTTGTTCATCTCTGGAGAATTCATCCTTTTTAATTCTATCAGTAATACTTATTACACCGATAACCTTTTTATCGCCCAATATAGGCACCAGCAGGAATGCATCTCCCTGATAATGGTTGAACCTCTTTTGGAACATGTCGCTTTTTTTGATGTTGTCTACGTACAGGGGGAGTCCGTTTTTAACAACCCATGTTGAAGGGGAAATGTCATCAAGGGCTTGCTTCATGCCCGCAATACGTTTATTTGTCGAGGCTACTACTTCCAGCCTGCTGCGCCCCTTTACAAGCATTATGGAGCCGCTCTTTGCCTGCATAAACTTAACAATTTTCAGGAGTACCTGATCTAATTTTTGATCTATATGGAGATCCTTTTTGTTTGATATAGAATTAATTGCAGTCAGGGTGTTAAGTAATCCCTCGTGGTATGTGGAATTGTTTACACGCATTTTTTAAGCAGCCTTTTTGCCTCGCTGTGATCCGGGTTGATATGTAATACTTTTTTTAACGCCTTTTCGGCAAAGATGGGCTTATTAAGCTCCATATAATTCTTGGCGAGGTGCAGATTGATTTCCTGGTTTTCATTGTCCTCCTTGGATGCCTTGACCAGATAGTTGATTGCCTTCTTTGTGTCTCTTATTTGCTCCAGGGAGATTCCTATCTTAAACAGCAAGTCCTTTCTATCCGGTCTCTCCTTGAGGATGGACTCCATGAGCTTTACAGCATATTCATGTGCACCTTCTTTTATGCAGAAATTTGCTATTTCCTCTTTCAGCTGGAGTTTACCTTTGGCTAATTTTAGGGCAAAGTCAAATACCTTGGTTGCCCTGGAGGCCATATCCATCTGTATAAGCGTTTTCCCGAAATGTATGCCTCTGCTCAGGTGCCTGGGGCTGATTTTCATTGCCTTTTCGAAATAATCCTGGGCATTTTCTATATCGTTCAGCCTCAGGTATATTTCTCCTAAATAATGGAATGCAAATACGTCCAGATAGTTCATATTCGCCGCCTTTAACAGCCACTTTTCAGCCTCCTTGAGATCGTTGTTTTTAAAATAAAAGTACCCCAGCTCTCTTATGGGCCTTGAGGAGTTGGGGTTCTCCTTCATGGAGGTTTTGGCCTCGCGGATGGCTGATTTTATATCACCTTGATCTTCGAATTGCAGGGCCCTTTTTAGGTGGTACACCATAGGGGGTGGGTTATTGGCCTTTTCTACGACCTGAAATATTTTATCCTCCAGCAGCTTTATCGTGAGAGGCTTCAAGATGTAGGCATCTATCTCTGATTCCGCGGCCTCTGCTACGTAATCCCTGTATGCCTGGCCCGTGATCATAACCACGGGAATGTCCCTTAAATTGCGTTCCTCGCGCATCTGGCTCAAGACCTCGCCACCTGTCATTACAGGCATGTTGTAGTCAAGCATGACAAGGTCAACCTTTTCCTTTTTCAGTATATCCACGGCCTCTTTTCCATTGGATGCAAAGAAAAAGTGCTTGCCGTAACCGATGACCCTCATCATTTTATGTATGGACTTGCTCATGGAGACCATATCGTCTACTATGAGCACGCACATTTCGCGGATGTCTATCATTTAAAACCTTATGGCATAAAAATCTAACACTCAAAACTTATTGCTCTTCAAAACAGACCTCTATGGTGAAATCGCCGTTATCGGTGTTAAAGGGTATTGCCAGGATTGGATGGTTTGTGATGTGGGTTATGGTATGGTTTTTCCCTGTAACCACGGATGGTATTGCCGCTTTTATGGATTTTCCTTGTTCATCCAGCTTCTTTCTGGCTTGTCCGGAAATCATGTTGCTTATCTCACCAACCGCGTCGCTTATCTCATCGTTTATTTCGCTTACTTCCTCTCCAAACATGTTGGAGACAATGGACAGGATGCTTCTTTGAGTGAAGCTTACCGAGATTGTGCCTTTTACTCCTCCCATCAGACCTATAACCCCTGAGACATCTCCCCTGGCTATCTTTTCTTTTTTTATATAGGGCTTTCCCGCCTCTACGTTTGTTGAAGCTATTGTATTAAGTACGTGGATTGTTGCATCTATAAAAGGGTTGATGTAGTTTACATTCATTGAATGGCTCCTATCGATTCTGATTAATGCAAATTATACAGTCGGGAATAAATTTTATTACCGCGGCTCAATGCAAAAAGGTAAAGCCCCTTGTCGGGGGACTTTTTCAGGTTCCCATTTTTCCGCAAAATTTTCTTCGGCTTCGAGCTTTATAATTGAAATACCGGAGCATACTCCTATGTCAGGCCGTTAGTGTGAAAATTTTTTAACGGCACAGTGTCCAGCTTCCTTTGCCTTGCCCCTCTATAAAATTTGGAGCTGCTTCTCGTTTTGCCATAAGCAGACCGAAGGGGGCAACCCCTCCGGTCCTCGGTATGGTTATATTGCTATACGTGATATTTAAATGATACGTTCACTCTGACCCTGAACCCGGTTACCTTGCCGTCTTCAATGGTAACGTCGAGTTTATTGATCTCGGCGATCCTTAGATCCTTGAGGCTTTTCCCCGCTGTGTCCACTGCATTTTTTGTGGCTTCCTCCCATGAATTAGGGCTTGTGCCTACCAGCTCTATAATTTTGTAAACGCTCCCTTTTTCCATGATACCCTCCTTTTGTTTAAAGGTTGACCTAATTAAAATACATTTTATATGGAATGGGCACTACAGGAACTAAATTGTGCCCCCAAATTCTCGGGCAAAGGAAACAACGGGTAATTGCCAAAGTGTAAAAAACAAGTTTCTAATTAGGGTTAATAACCTTTTTTACTATAGTTAACCGGCTACAATGTGTCAATTATTAAAATTTTTGCTGTAATTATGATCCCTCAATGTTAAATCCGGCCCGATATTGTTTATCTTATTGGATTTTTTCAGGTACCCTGCCTGCCTTATAAAAGCTTGGTGTCCGGATTTGAATCCTGTTTAAACTTGCCTTGTTTTTGCTTTTACCTTGAATTTTTAATCCATCTTTTATAATGTACTTCTTCTGTCTTTTAAAAAACCGCTTTATAAGGAGTTGTGTGTCTTTGTTAAGGAACAAGATTTTTTTATTTGCCAGAAGGCTGGATATGATAGCAGCAGCAGCCATATTCGGCATGATGTTTATTACATGTGTAGATGTTTTATTTCGGCTTTTTCGAAGACCGATACCCGGGGCGTATGAAATTGTCTCTTTTTTGGGGGCGATAGCCGTGTCTTTTGCTATAGCCCATACCTACGTGGAAAAAGGGCATGTATCAGTCACCATTTTAGTGAAGTTTTTTCCCAGGAGAGTGCAGGGAATTATTGAAAGTATAATTTCCGTATTCAGTATCATACTTTTCGGCTTTGTGTCATGGCAGTGTATTGTATTCGGCATGGATTGTCAAAGTTCCGGTGAGGTATCCATGACTCTTCAAATTCCCCTGTACCCGGTAATATATGGAATCGCACTGGGAGCGGGTGTTGTATGTTCGGTGATTATGGTGGATTTTTTTGATTCTATCGTCAAGGTAAAGGAAAAATGAACCTGACCTTTATTGGAGTAATAGGCCTGATCATCTTGGTCGTCCTTCTCTTCTCGAAGATGCCGGTAGGGTTTGTGATGGCGTTTCTCGGATTCATAGGCTTTAGCTGGGTGGTTTCCACTGAGGCCGGACTCAGCCTGTTGGCCAGGGATACATTCGAGACCTTTTCCTCTTACAGCCTTACGGTCATACCCCTTTTTGTGTTTATGGGCCAGGTTGCGTTTTATTCGGGAATGAGCAGGAGATTATACGATTCTGTTTACGTGCTCATGGGGCGTTACCGGGGCGGTCTGGCAATAGCCACTGTGGGAGCTTGTGCCGGCTTTTCCGCTATTTCAGGGTCCACGAATGCAACCGCAGCTACAATGGCCACAGTTACATTACCGGAGATGAGGCGATATAATTATGATATGGGCCTGGCAACAGGAACAGTGGCGGCAGGAGGAAGCCTGGGTATACTTATACCGCCCAGTGTAATATTTATCGTTTATGGTATCATGACCGAGCAGTCCATAGGTAAGCTTTTTGCCGCCGGGATTATTCCGGGATTAATTCTGGCTTTTTTATTTATACTTACAGTTTATATAAGGGTGAGGATAAACCCCGGGCTTGCACCTGCAGGGGCAAAGACCACCTTAAAGGAAAAAACTAAATCCTTTACAGGCGTGATAGAGGCATTGGTTATTTTTGCACTTGTTATGGGAGGATTATTTTACGGGGTGTTTACACCCACTGAGGCAGCCGCTGTAGGTGCTTTTTTGACGCTTTTAATAGCGATTTCAAGGAGAAAGTTGACCTGGAGTGGGCTGATAAACTCACTTATGGATACCACTAAGATAAGCTGCATGGTAATGGTTATTGTAACAGGTGCAGTTATCTTCGGGCATTTTATGGCCATTACCAGGATTCCCTTTAACCTGGCCAATTGGGTAAGTGGATTGCCGCTTCCCAACTACGCTGTTATGGGGATAATTATCCTTGTGTATTTGATCGGAGGGTGTTTCATGGATGCCCTTGCCATGATCATGCTCACAATTCCTATATTCTACCCCGTGGCCACTGCATTGGGGTTTTACCCAATCTGGTTCGGTGTAGCGATTGTGCTTGTGACTGAAATGGGGGTGATTACACCCCCTGTAGGGGTGAATGTTTATGTAGTTCACGGTATAGCCAAGGACGTACCCCTTGAGAAGATATTTAAAGGAGTGATTCCGTTTGTACTTGCAATGCTTGTATGCGTGGCTATTATTTTGGCCTTTCCCCAGGTTGTGCTTTTTTTACCCGGACTTATAGGCTAAAACTGCCAACAGTTAAGAAAAAAAGAGGGCACCGTGTTTGGTGCCCTCTTTTTTTCTTAAATCTGAAGAAACCCTTTTATTTATATTTATAGATCAATTCATTCAGTAATTTTACTGCCTTTTTTCCGGGAAGCCCTTTTTTGGATATCTCGGACTGGTATTCAATAATTACCGGCCGGATCGATTGGACCCATCTTTCCTCTTCGGATGGAGGCAGTTTGTGAATCTTTTTCCCAAGCTCTATTACATATTCTTTTCCGTCACTGTCTGCCTTGTCCCAGATTTTTCCGTGCACATCGACCCATTCCTCTCCTACTTCCTCGAAAACCTTCTGGATATCCGGCGGAAGAGCCTCGTATTTTTCCTTGTTCATTACCACGAACATAGTTGTGGTGTAACCCAGCGCCCTGGTTTCAATTACATAATCAATGACCTCTGCCTGTTTCCATCCCTTTAACACCTCTATGGGGCAAAAGGTGCCTTCAACAACTCCTTTTTGAAGAGCCTCGTAAGCTGCGCCCTGGGGCATGGCAACAGGAGCCGCCCCAAGATACCTGGCGAGCTTTGAGCTGAGTCCCGTGCACCTGATTTTCATTCCCTTAATGTCTTCCAGGGAATATACGTCCTTTTTGGAGGCAAGTACACCGGGGCCGTGGGCGTGCAAGGTAAGCACCTTTACATCATCGAGCTCCTTTGGCTTCATTTTTTTATAGAATTCATAGGCAACCCGGGTTGCGACCTTGCCATTAGGATAGCCCATTGGAAGGTCAACTGCCTCCATTACTGGAAACCTCCCCCTTGTGTATGCAAAACAGGACATTCCCATGTCGGATATTCCCTTGATCACTCCGTTGTAGACCGCCGGACCCTTGGTCAGAGTGCCGCCTGCGAACACGGTAATTTTGACCCGTCCGTTGGTTCTTTTCTCTATCTCCTTCGCCATGTTTACGCCGGCTATGGCATGTCCATGGGTAGGGGGAAAGAATATGCTGTATGTAAATTTTATGGGTTCTGCCTGAACAGGGGACAGGCACACAAGGGAAAGACCGGCAAAAAGGACCAGTGTTATTCCCAAGGCAAACAAGCTTTTTTTCTTCATTTTTTCCTCCAAAAAAAATTTAGTTTATATCCAAAGCTTTATTACCCTTTATCTTTGACCATGTAGGGATACTAATTAACATATGCCTTTGTCAATTAAAAAGTCTAATCAATGCAGATTGGAGAGTAGTTGGCCACAGCACAATCTGGGCTGAATTCCCTCCCTTAACTCAATAAAAAGCCCGTTTGGTTACATAGTCAAAACCCAAAAAACTCATAGTTTTCAGGAAGTTATAAGAGAAAAAATAACGGTTTTTTGGTAATAGGTTTAAGGCCAAAACCAAACCCCGCAAAACCGGGCAAAGACCTGCCTGTTTCCGAAAGGCAATATCGCAAAAGAAATTCCACAGGACTGGGAAGTGCCCGAAATATTCGGGCTTTACTTTGAGGAGTCTTTAGTCTTTAATGATGTTTCTTAAAGCCCGAATATGAGGGCACATGCTTTGAGGCCAGTAGATATTGCCTTGAGGAAATGGGCAGGGGTTTGGGTGGGTGGAAGCCATTTAGGAATTGGGATTCTAAGTAATAAGCCGGAAAACAGGACAAAAGCAAAACAAGAAAAGACCGTAAATAAATAGGGGCAAATTAATACCATCATTTTGTGGATGGGAAAGATGTTAAAAATATCTCCGGCTTCCCATTTCGATGGGGTTTCTGGAACTCTTGCTGATGGCTACTTCATAACCTGGATTACATGGAACGCATGATTAGCGGACGCTGTCTTAGATCTGGAAGCGGGTTCCGTTGAGACAATTTATATTAGGATTTTGCTATCTTGTAACTGTTGCCGGATAAAAGGTTTTCTGTGGCGTAGTGCAGACAATAATCGCATTGACCGCCTACAGTGAAACAGTCATTAAAGCAGTCGGGCCTTTTTGTGTAGAAATAATTTAGAAACCCGCACAGGGTCTTGTTAGGCAAATAATACCTTTTAGAGTGTAACTGGCTGGGTTTTTTAATAAACATGGGAAAAAGGTCCATAAGGTTTCCGTCGTAAGAGAGCGAGGTGTATGCATCCATATAGTGTTTCATTATCTCAGGTTGTGTTTCTCGTCGAACGATCTTGAAATATTGAATGCCGAAAAAATCATGATAGAATGGAACATCTTCAGGCCTAATAAACCTGGTTTTCAAAATGTTTAAAGGAAAGTCCTCAAGCAATTCCTTGAAGCAGAATTTGTAGTAATAATTATGGGTTTTATCCTGAGCAAAATCAGGATTGGATCTATGAAGGTAATGTTGCTGCAAAAAGGGACAGTCAAATCTACAAATCTCGTTACAAAGGATCTCCCACTCCATGCCTGGTACTGCACCCAGTTTTTCCAAAAGATTAAAATCCCGGCCCCTGAACAGGGAAAGTATAATCCTGTCTGCTCCCATTTCTTGAAAACGCTTTATGTTTTGAAGGTTATCCAACTGGAGGATTGCGCTTACAGAAAGCTTCAAATTTTTTGTTTCTTTCGCAGCCAGTTCTATAAGGGGAACGGAAGTAAGGATGATCCCCTCTGTTCCTATATTTTCCAATCTTCCGAAAAAATCTGTTATGCCTTTTCTGTTTTTATCGACAAAGTCTGGAGTGCCCCTCAGGGTGTTTAAGGTAATATAAATCTTCATCCCGTACATATTCGCCTTTTTTATGAATATCTCCAGGTCCCTGAAATTCGAATGCTCTTTATCATCTCCGAAGTTGATGGAGGAAAAAATCTCATTTTGAACGGAACCATAGAAGTCCTTGATAACACCTTTGCCTTTCTGGTTGCATTTATCTGCATGGTCCACGAGTTCAAGATGCTTGAAGCTTGTACCTACACAAAAATTTATCATAACAGTGCTCCTAAAATTGACTTAATTAAAATCCCTCATTTTTTTCCTGATCCGGGAAACTTCTCAGGTAATTTGGAAACAAGACATTTTATTTAAGATATTCCAATAATTTTTTGTTATCGATTTTGCCGGTAGCGTTTTTCGGAATCGATTCCATGATAATGAATTGACTTGGTCTTTTGAAATCAGCGAGTTTATGCTTGCAGAGATCCTTTAACTTTTCATTTATGTCGGTAGTTTGATCTTCAGCCGGAGAAACAAAAGCCACGGGTTTCTGCCCGAACAGTGTATCTTTTGCCTTTACGCATGTTTCTTTCACCAGCCCGCTTTCCAGGAGGACTCTTTCAATTTCTACCGGAAATACGTTTTCGCCCTGGACAATCATCATGTCACCCATTCTGCCAAATAGAGTGAGAAAACCGTTCTTGTCAAGTTTTCCGAGGTCCCCGACCCTGAGGTAATCTTTATAGAAGGAATCCATTAAGTCCTTTGTAATATTATCTTTTAAGTATCTGGGCCTTGTGATTACTTCTCCTATTTCATCGGTGACCAATGAATCTTCATTTAATATCTCAACCTCAACACCTGGTACGGCCCTTCCTACTGTTTCCGAATGTGAAAGTGAGTACTGGTCGTCCAGTATAGTAACAGTGCCGCCGATCTCGGTGGAACCATAGAAATTATAAAGCCTTATGTGAGGAAAATTACTCTTTAGCTTTTTAATAATATTTGGCCTCATTGGTGCGCCGGCGTATCCAAATATTTCCGTATTCAGGAGCTTGTGCTTTTTTGAAAGCCCTGAAGTCAAAAACAGGGTAAAGATAGTAGGGGGAGCCAATAATATGTCTATATTGTTGGACTCCAAAAGGTGCGCCATGTATTTCGGTGAGGTATCATTGGTCAGTACAACCGTTTGCCCCAGCATTATAGCTGGTATTATTTGGTCTTGAAGGCCTATTGCGTGATATAAAGGAGCTGCAATAAGTTGTTTCATGTGAGGTTTAAATCCTAAGCCGTCGATCATGACCTGTGCATAAAATAGGAGGTTTTCGTTTGTGTGGAGTATCCCTTTAGGCAGGCCCGTTGTTCCAGAGGTAAACATAATTGCAGCATCCTCCTGGTTAAAGGAATAGGAGGGTTTTTTGGGGGTCAATTTTCGAATAATAGAAGAAGGTATTTTCACTGTATCAACGAGACCTTCTATCTTCGACTCAAAATCCGGATTGAATACCACCGCCTTTGCCGCGGAGTTATTAACCATATATTGTATTTCTTGGGGGGTTAAACGGTTGTTCAAGGGTATAAAAAGTGCCCCGATTTTATTTATCGCCAGCATGGCTATAACGAACTCAGGCTCGTTTTTTAAAAGCAGGGCTACTTTTTCGCCGGGTTTGGTTTTTAGCTCATCGATAAAATAATAGGCGAAATTATCTACAAAATCGGATAGTTGTTTATATTTAATAGAAATGTCATTATAAATGAGAGCGGGCTTCTTTATGTGTGCCTGAGCGGTTTGATTAAATTGTTCATATATAGTTAAGCTCATTTTGTATTTTTCCTCCGGGTGATTTGCGTGCCCAAATTTAATCAAAGTACCATATGGAAAACTGCTTTCTTTCGAGGTCTTTGATCCTTTGATCGGGAATTCCGATTGCAATGAGGGCCATGAGGTCTCCCTTTTCCCGGTCTATTCCCAGGATGTCCTGGACCTGCTCTCGGGTTTCCTCTCCAACGCCTATCCAACAAGTACCCAATCCCTTATTGTAGGCAATCAGCAATATATTCTGGACTACTGCGTAGATGGCCGCTTTTTGAAATTCCAGGTCTATTTTTCCTATTTTTTGGCTACGCAGGGGAGCAATAAGGTATGGGGCATTGCCGAAGTTTTTTAGAAATTTTTTTACGATAAACTGGCTCATGTCCTGCTTTTTGAAGACCTCCTCCAAAGCAGGTTCAGTGTCTTCATAGAGCAGCTTTCCCACGTTTGATCTTCTGCTCAGAATGTATTCCCTGGAAAGAACCGCAAAATTCCATGGCTGGGAATTGAAAGGGGATGGCGCCCAAACCGCTAAATTAATTATTTCCCGGATTAGTTCTTTGTCAATCGTTTCGAGCTTGTATTTTCTAACGGTTCTTCTGTTTCTTATGACTTCGGAAAGTGAATTCATTTTTAGGACCTGAATTATAATGAGAATTGAATGCGTTCCTTATTTTTCACTGTTCAGGGATCCTGCTGGATATAAATTTACAGAGTGTTCCAAAATTTTCGTAGGCTTCCTCCTCCATGATATCCTCGTCGCCTATATCTATGTTGAATTTTTCCTCCAGTATTCCAGTAAGCTCGGCTAGACCCAGCGAATCTAAATTGAATCCGTCTCCGTATATCTCGGTTTCTTCTGTGATTTTGCTGAAATCAATTCTGTCAACTCCATCTACCGAAAGGATGGCCTCGTAACACGATTGCCAAACTTGATCCATAGACAATCCCTTTCTTTTTTGAGTTATCTTCACGTTCACGCCGCGATTAGTCATATTGTGCATCCCCTTACCAATTTTAACCTTGTGACGGCTTGAATAATCCAGGCTAAGGTGGACGGGTTTTACACAAAAATAGGCTTGGGTGCTACCCCAAAGACTGTAACTTTGGTTTTATATATGAAAACTATGGAATGTCAAGTAAGAATTCATATTATAATGGTTAAAACAAAATTATTTAATCCTAACCAAATTAAATATAAAAAAACCAGATAGTTAGATATACTTAATGTTACAAAAAATATTAATTTGTACTGTATTTGGGTTTGAGTTTTGGTGTGGATGGACAAATTTTAATTTTATATAAGGAAAAATAATGAATATTTTTTATATAACTGAATATTCAGGGGAGATTTATTATAAATAAATGCTATTTTTGGAACATTTTCAGTAGTTGGGAAATAAAAATAACTTAAAATAAATGGAACATTTCCTTTTGTAAAGATAAAAATTTGTTTTTCTTATATTGGCTTCTTTTTTTATATTTTTGCCGTGTATGTGAAAGAAATTTTTCTCATTGATTCTTAGTTCCATTCATGGAGTATTCAAGAAATGTTATTTTTGGAAGAAAAAGGGCCTACTTTAAGAATAGGGAGGGTACAGGGAAAAAACAGAAAAAGTTTTCCACTTTTACACATTGAATAAAAAAAATATTTACTTTGTAATATCTTGAGTTTACAAAGCACATGATGGGGTTAATGAAAACTCTGAAAATAAATATTCAAGGAGGAGATTATGTTGAGGGTTGGATTTGCTGGATGGAGAGGAATGGTTGGTTCGGTTCTTATGGGGAGGATGAGGGAAGAAAGGGATTTTAAAGATTATGAGCCGGTTTTCTTTTCCACTTCCAACGTTGGAGGAGAAGCCCCCGACGTAGATATTGACACCCCTTCGTTAAAGGATGCTTTTAAAACCGAAGAATTGGAGCCCATGGATATTATAGTGACATGTCAGGGCGGTGATTATACTAAGAGGGTTTACCCTGAACTGCGGAAGAAAGGATGGAAGGGTTACTGGATTGATTCTGCCTCTGCATTGAGGATGGCGGAGGATAGCATCATTGTTTTGGACCCTGTAAACAAGCATGTAATAGAAAAAGGCCTTTTCTCAGGCGTGAAGAACTATGTCGGAGGGAACTGTACGGTCAGTTTGATGGTTATGGCGCTTTCGGGTCTCTTTGCCTCCGAAAATATTGAATGGGTTTCATCGATGACCTATCAGGCTGCATCAGGGGCGGGTGCCAAGCACATGAAAGAGCTCATCCAACAGATAGCAACAATAAGTGATGCCTCCAGGGAACTACTTAATAATCCTGCGTCCACTGCAATAGCAATTGATGAGATAGTAACCGTTGAACTCAGGAAAAAGGGTTTCCCCATTCAAAATTTTTCTGCTCCCCTGGCGTGCAGCCTTATCCCATGGATAGACTCGGCCATGGAATCCGGGCAGACAAGGGAGGAATGGAAAGGTTCAGCGGAAACAAACAAGATTCTGCAAACCAAGAAATATATTCCTATAGACGGGTTATGTGTAAGGGTGGGTGCCATGAGGTGCCACAGCCAGGGCCTGACCATAAAACTAAAACAGGATATACCCCTCGGAGAGATAACCGACATGATAGAAAAAGGGAATCAATGGGTGAGAGTTGTGCCCAATGACAAAGAATCTACCTTGAGTGCATTGACGCCGGCTGAGGTAAACGGCAAGCTGGAAATCCCTGTGGGGAGAATCAGGAAAATGCTTATGGGCCCAGAATATCTTACCCTGTTTACTGTTGGCGACCAGCTCCTGTGGGGTGCAGCGGAGCCTATAAGGAGGATTTTAAATATCATAATAGGTTGCCTTAATGATTAACTATATAAAGGGGATGTTATGAGCGTTGTGGCCGAATTTACCATATTTCCTATCGGTAAAGGAGAAGGGGTGAGCGGACAAGTAAAAAAAGCGGTTAAGATCATAGGGGAGAGCGGGTTGCCATACAAGATAGGTCCGATGGGTACGAGCATGGAAGGAGAATGGAAGGAGATTATGGACGTAATAGGCCGTTGCTTTGAGGAATTGAAAAGGAAAAACGATCGTTTATATATGGTGATAAATGCCGATTACCGTAAAGGGGTCTCCGGGCGGATGGGGATAAAGGTCAGAAAGGTAGAAGGGTAGCGGTAAAAAGGTAAAATTTTATTTCCTTCTTTTGAACATGCTCCAGTAAAAATTCAGGTTTTTATACCAAGTATTTTGCCCTGGAACTATAAAACCTGGAGTAATATCTGGGAAAAGGATTGGTTTTCAACCCAGATTGTGCGGTAGACATCGTAGCGAGGGTTGAAAAACCCAAGCGAAACGCGGAAAGAGCGTTGCAGCAAGGTCTTTCAGGCCGCAGTAGTTGGCTGCTGCACAATCTGGGTTCAATGGTTTTTGAATGTATTTTCGGGCCGGTAAAATTTTTAAAAAGGTTTTGTAGAATGAAAAAATTTCTCTTTTTTTTGTCCTTCTTTTTGCTCATATGCCTGCCAATGAACGCTGCATCTTCAGATCTCTCCAGCAATAAAACTGAAAATGCCTATAAGAAAAAAATCTTGGCCCTAGGATCGCTGGTTAAATCAATACATAACATATCAGAAGATATCACGGAACTGCAGGAAAGGCTGAAAAGCCCGAGGGCTATCGGGAGAGAAAAGGAGCTGCGTGAAAGAATAGATAAGGCTGTCAAAAAAAAGAGGGAATTAGAACTCAGCTTTAATCGATTGTCCGCCGGTGTAGAGTTAAGTCCATTAAAGGAAGAAAAAGCGGAGGGCCTGGATTGGAACAAAGAACTCAAAGAGGTACTCGGTCCGGTGGTAATGGAATTAAAAGAGATTACCTCACATCCCCGTGAGATAGAAAGACTCAGGGGGGAGGTTGATTTTTACAGGTCCCGGCTGCAAGAGGCAGGAAGGGCGTTGGATAATTTAGATTCGGTACTGGATCATGCCACTGACCCTTTATTGATCAAAGAGTTGAAAGACAACCAAAGGATTTGGAAAGAAAGGGAGCGTGCGATCAGGACACAGGAACAAATTACCGCCCAGCAATTGGAACAAAGGATGGCAGAAAGAAAGCCTGTATCACAGTCCTTCAGGGATATCTGTAGTATCTTTCTGAAAAGAAGAGGCCGAAACCTGGTTTTTTCCCTGCTCGCATTTGTTTTTATATGGTTTTTGCTTCATTGGGTTCACAGGTTGGTACAAAAAGGAAGCAGGGTTTACAAAAAGGAGTATTCTTTTTATCTGCGGATATTCGATATGCTTTATATGCTTTTTACTATTGTTATTTCTTTTTTTGTGTTGCTTTCAGTGCTATATTTTTTTGGAGATTGGGTTCTTCTGGCAATTGCAATAATTTTCATACTTGGTGTTGCCTGGGCCTCAAAACAGGCTATACCCCTCTTTTGGTCGGAAGCAAGGCTCATGATGAACTTCGGACCGGTAAGGCAGGGGGAAAGAGTTATATACAACGGGCTTCCATATGAAGTAGAATCCATAAGCTTGTTTTCCGAACTTGTAAATCGGAGACTGCAAGGCGGAAATATCAGGCTTCCACTTAGAGACCTTCTCGGGCTGAGATCAAGGCCTTCATCCGAGGAAGAGCCCTGGTTTCCCTCCGAATGCGGGGACTGGATTTTGTTGAATGACGGCACCTATGGGAGGGTAGCTGTTCAGACACCGGAAATCGTTGAGCTGGAGTTGCTCGGAGGGGCGCACAAGACCTATAAAACATTGGAATATTTATCTACGTCCCCTGTGAATCTTTCCCTGGGCTTCAGGCTTTGGATCACCTTTGGGCTGGATTATTCCCATCAGAAAATAATAACCCGGGATGTACCCTCTGAAATTGAAAAGGCGGTTATTGAAAGCCTTGATTCAGAGGGTTATTCGGATTACATGAAAAGGATAAAGGTTGAGTTTAAGGAGGTAGGCTCTTCTTCTCTGGACGTTGTAATAATGGCGGACTTTAATGGAAAGGCTGGTCCGTTATACAAGCTTTTGAGCAGATTTATGCAACGGGTGTGTGCAGAAACCTGCAACAGAAACCAATGGATCATTCCGTTTCAACAGATCCGAGTGCATATGGCCGGTTCTTCCGATGTTCCCTCCTGAAAAGATCGAAACCCTTGCAGTGCCCCAGGCGAAGCCCGGGGCAGGGGAATAGATTTGGAACAGGGCATGCATGCATTGATGTTACCCGGGAACCCGGGGGAGGCCCTTTCACTTCCACAAAGATGAATTCCGGGAAAGGGGACCCGGAGA
>CAZZPR010000035.1:0-29377 GCA_964655655.1 uncultured Desulfobacteraceae bacterium
AAGAAGTGTAAGAATTTTTCTTTTGTATTGTTTTCCGGTTTATTATTTTGAATCCTATTTTTTATGGTTGCTGATAAATGTTCTTTTTTTGAAATTTGAACCCTGGACACTTCTTTGGGCGAAATCTTGCATTTCGAAAAGGAGCAGGTATTTTTATTTTTATGCGGAAATAAACCTGATTTCCGGATTCTTGATCATTCCTTGAACCATGAATTGCCCCGCCCATGTAAAGGGGGTATCAGGAGGGTTATTCATAAACGCCCCAAGGGGCAAGGAATTTATGCGCCTCGGGCGGATCAAACCTTGGTCCGCCTTCTGATTAAGTGCATTTTGTGAGATATTGGTTAGAGCAAATAGTGGTTTCTTCCACTATATTTTAAAAGTGGCCAAGATAAAGGTATGATCTGAAGGCCTTTCCCACTGCCTCGGCCTGGTATCTACCCAGGAACCGGTGGATCTTTTTGCCATGGTTTCGGTAGCCCATATGTGGTCCACTCTCCATCCCAAGCCATGGCGAAATGAGCGGGGTACCCTGTAGTCCCAAAACGTGTATGCCTTTTCCTCAGGGTGGTGCAACCGGAATACGTCCACAAACCCCCAGGATTTCACCTCGGAAAGGGCCTTGTGCTCCCGGGGATGATAGCCCAGGCTGCCCAGGAGTTTTTCAGGTGCGTATACATCTATTGGTTCCGGGGCAACGTTAAAATCACCGGTCCATAAAAGGGGAGCAGAAGGTTGAAACCGGGAGGAAAAATACCGCCTTAAGCGATCGAACCACTCCAGCTTGTAGATAAAATAATCGGTATCAGGGGCCTTCCCTTGGGGCACATAGGTATTCACCACAGGCACATCCATAAAATATGCTGTCATTATCCTGGTCTCCTGGGCGTTGTCCCCGTCACCGAAACCAAAGGAAACCTTCTCCGGCTTAGACCTGCTCAAAACCGCAACGCCGTTAAAGGACTTTTGGCCCCTGAATGTGCAGTAATAGCCTAAATCCTCAAATGTTTCCCTGGGAAAATCCTTGTCTTGCACCTTTGTCTCCTGGACACACAAAACATCCGGATTTTCCATTTGCAGCCATTTGCTGATAACAGGAATTCTTGCCCTTACTCCGTTTGCATTAAAGCTGGCTATTTTCATGATTTCTCCGGATTTTTTAACAAGTTTGGTTCAAGGTGAACCGGACTTTTACGGATATTATAGTTGACATATGATTACTCAGATAATATCCTGAATTCATCCATTCTTAAAGGCTGGATGAAGCCCTAAAATCCTTATATAACAATGAGGTGAAAAGATGAACTCATTAAAAAGGTCCCATAGTTTCCTTGATTTTATTTACTGGATCCTTTTTGCCTTCATTCCGATATTTACTGCTTGTCTCGCCATTTTCAGACATTCTATTTTCTGGATGATTATTTACCTGGTAGTATTGTGCGCGGATTTCGCTATTATAGTATACAGGTTCTTTTGTACCCACTGTCCCCATTATATCAACAACCCGGATACCACAAAGTGCATGTTCATATGGGGGCTGCCCAAGTACTTTAAGGAAAGGCCCGGCCCGCTTAGTAATTTCGAAAGGTTTATGAGCCTTCTGGGGTTTGCAATTGCCATCATTCCTCCGGTCTACTGGTTGGTGGGGGAAATACCCCTTCTGATAATATACATAGTATCCTGGTGTCTAATTATTACCACTATAAAAAGATGTGAATGCAGCAGGTGCATCCACTTCCACTGTCCTTCAAATACGGTCCCTCAAAAAGGAGACCGTGGACCGAAAGGGGTAAACCAGGAACCACAATAGCCCTGCCGGCACAATTCTCATGCAACTAAATGGGTGTTCTGGAGACCTTTACAAAGTTCAAATCTTATAAGAGTTCCAAGCCTTTCCCTGCCCTCGAGCGTCTCCTTGGAAGCCTGAATCCAAATAGGAATTCGGCTACCCCCAAAGACCTGCCCATATACTCAAGCAATATCTGTTGTACACAGGTTCCAGGTTCACAGTTCAAGGTTAAGAAACATATTATTGCCTTTCTGAAAGGGGCGGGTCTTTGCCCGGTTGCACTGAGTATATTAATATCTTCCGGAATTTAACGTAGAAAATATCCTTTTTTTATGGTTGTTGATAAATGTTTACTATTTTCTTTCTTATCCCTGAATACTTCTTTGGATGAGATGTTGCTTTCCTGAAGGGGCGGGCCTTTGTATGGTTTTGCATGGCCTAATTAGGCTTGCTAATCAATCCCGAACCCGAAAAAGATAGTGTTTTTGCAAAGATCTACCCCGGCTCCCTTGTATTTTGCCGTTGAGTGGGCTGTAACGGGATTAAAGGTCTTCCTTGATGGATTCCGCCAGCCTTTGGCCCAAATCCACACATTTTTGCAGGTCCCCGGCACCCGGTACGTACTGAACCCGTATACCCGGTTCAGGAATCCGGAATTTCATTTCCTCCATAAAGCCTTTTATCTGGTTTACCGCCTCTCCGCTCCATCCGTAAGAGCCGAACGCGGCCCCGATCTTATTTGAAGGCTTCAGCCCCTTCATGTAATAAAGCATGTCCGCCATCCTTGGAAGGATATTGTTGTTAAGCGTGGAAGAGCCCAGGATTATGGCCTTTGAGTCCAGGGCCTCTGTTATGACATCACTCCTGTGGTTTGATTCAAGGTCCATAAGCCTAACGCTTATCCCGCCCTTGTCCAGGCCTTCCAGGATGGATCTTGCCATCAATTCCGTACTGTGCCACATTGTATCGTAAACAACAATTGCCTTGGAAGCGCTTTTTTGGCTGCTCCACCGGTCATAGAGTTCGAGTATGCTCCCAGGGTCCTTTCTCCATATAATTCCATGGTCCGGGGCTATCATCTTGGGATGCAACCCCATATCCCGGACCTGGGACAAAAGTTTCTGTACAAGCTGGGAATAGGGAAGCAATATATTGGCGTAATATTTTGCCGCATGCCTGAAAAGGGATGATGAATTATCCACCTGGTCGTCGAATCTTTCCGTGGTGGCCCAGTGCTGTCCAAAAGCATCGCTGGAAATGAGGAGGCCGAGCTCCGGCAGATATGAAAACATACTGTCCGGCCAGTGAAGCATCCTGGTCTCCAGGAAATGGATACTGTTGGTGCCGATGCTGAGGGAGTCACCGGTTTTTACCACCTCGTAGGGCCAATCCTGCCTGTGGAAGTGATGCAAAAGGTTATTCTTTCCCATTTGGGAACAAAATATCTTTTCCGGCTTGACCAGGTCCATCACCTGCGGAAGAGACCCGGAATGATCCATTTCCACGTGGTTAACCACGATGTAGTCTATCTTGCCCGGGTCAACCACCTTTTTAATGTTATCTAAAAAATCATCCCTGAACTCTTTCTTTGCAGTATCAAAAAGGGTAACCTTTTCATCCAGGACAAGGAAAGAATTGTATGTTGTACCCTGGTTTACGGAATATCCATGAAAATCCCTTATGTTCCAGTCAATGACTCCCACCCAGTATATGTTTTTCAGGATTTCAACCGGCTCCATAACCTTTCCCCTTTCCTGATTTTTAGGTTTCCCCTCTTCTAAGACCCGGCTCGGGGTTCCTCAAAAAAGCCGGGGCAATCCAGGTCCTTTAAACAGGTTTACCGTCCGTAATTTTCTGCCGTTCCAATAGTAGTGTTTTCAAGTGTCCCTTTTCCTCGTCGATAACCTGTGAAATATAGTCCTTGCCTTCCTTGTCCCTGGTTACATCCTGCATGGTCAGATAGAATATTATGGAATCCTTTTCAAACTGTATCCCCAGTTTAAGGGCATCCTCCGCCCCCTTCATTTCGGAAAGCGCCCTTTCCACATCCAGGTCGGACCTGAATATGCTCATGTCCGCCATCATCTTCAGGTACCGGTTAATATCCTGTTCCGGGTCCCATATGGTTTCCCTCACGGCATCTCCGGGCAATCGCTCCTTTAACTCCATAAACCTGTTCTTGTGCCGTTCCTCCTCCCGGGCAAGGTACGAAAAAATATCCTTCACGTCCGGGTTCTCCGTGTATTCGATACACCTCTGGTAAAACTGTTTTCCGTTTTCCTCTGTTTCTATGGCTATCTGAAAAATCTCTCCCGCATTAAATTCATAAATCACCGTGGGCCCTCCTTTTTTATGCTACTCTTTTTCAAATTGATCCTTTGGCGCACCGCAAACCGGGCACACCCAGTCATCAGGCACATTCTCAAATGCTGTTCCGGGGTTTACGCCGTTCCCCGGGTCCCCTTCTTCAGGATCATAAATATAACCGCATACCTGGCAAACATACTTATCCATGATTACCTCCTTTAAAATTTAAACTGTTCATTCTAAAATCGCCACTGGAAACCGATAGATTTTTATCAGCCCCGGTCACCAACCCGTACCTTAATGCCGGTTTTTCTATGAATAGCCCATCTCCACCAATGCTTTACACATCTCTTTGCCGGAAATATAGGCCTCCTCCATATACTCCGGATAGTCAAGCACCTCGCCCTTATTGTCCAGTCCCCGATACAAAAGGGACCGCCACAACTCCATGTCAAGGGCATCGAAAAAATACTGAATACCCAAAAGTGAGCCCTCAAACAGCCTTTTTCCCCTGGTGGCACCGGCGGAGATAAAAAGCCCTTTTCCCCTGGAACCGCGTGTGCCTACAGGGGTCTTCTCAAGGACATATCTCTTTTCCCAGAAAGATTGACATCGGTCCATGAGTATCTTGGTATGGGCGCTTAACATATAAAAGAATACGGGTGAGGCCAGCATTATACCCTGGGATTCCAGAATGGAATCATAGACCCCTTGGAAATCGTCCTTTATCACACACCTGCCGTTCTTTCTGCAGGCGTATAGTTCCAGGCATGGCGACATCTTAAGGTCTCGAAGAAACACCTCTTCTACCTCTGCATCTTCCTCCCTGGCCCCCAGCACGGAATTTTCCAACAGCAGCGAAGTGTTGCCGTTTCTGCGGGGACTGCCGTAGACAGCAATTATCCTGGGCATTTCAACTTTCCTTATCTCCTGGTTTTATTTATCGGTGAACGGCTCCGGGTTTCCTTTTTATAACAAATTATTCCTTGTAAATCCTTACGAAAAATATTAAACATGGGCTAAAATTAAAAAAATAAGGAGGAAAGCTATGGCCCAAAAGACATTGATCGCCTTTGATGATTCTGAAAATGCAATGAGGGCGGTGGAATTTGTATGCAACCATTTTAACAGGGACAGCCAGGTAACCCTTTTCAGTGTTATACCTGATACCGCCGCCATATGCGAAATGAACAGTCCCAGCCTATCTCCGTATTTCGTTTCCCATCAAACCACCTTCTGCGCCCTGGAGGACCAAAAAAGAGACCTCGTAAAAGAAGAAGCGGAAAAGGCCAGGGAATTGCTTGTAAAATCAGGCTTCAACCAGCAAAACATCGCCATAAAGATTAATACCAGAAAAAAGGGAGTGGCAAAGGACATTGTAGACGAGGCCCATTCAGGCTACGATGCAATAGTAATAGGCAGAAGAGGGCTCTCCGGCTTTGAAGAATTCATATTCGGAAGCGTATCTAATAAGGTTGTGCAAACTGTAAAGGATGCTTCCATTGTGCTGGTCAGTTAAGTGCCTTTGCCGGTCTTCTAATTAACGGCCTCCACCTTTTTTACCCCGGGCACTGCTTTTTTCAGGTGCTTTTCTATGCCCATGCTCAAGGTCATCTGGGCCATGGGACAACCGGCACATGCTCCCTGAAGCCTTAGTTTCACCGTTCCGTCATCGGTAACATCCACCAGCTCTACATTTCCTCCATCGGCCTGTAATGAGGGCCTGACCTCGTTCAAGGCGCTTTCTATCTTTTCTCTTAGCATAATCTTTCCTCCTTTTTATCCGGCCAAAGAACAAATATTTATTTTTGGTCCTTCACACCGAAATTGGTTTAACCCAGGTTCCTTTATCCTGTTCTTTCAACCCAGATTGTGCATCAGGCAACTGCTGCACAATCTGGGTTCAAGGTTATTAAGCCTTATTTCGCACTCCTCCTTAGGGCTTCTTGTTCTTGTGAAACTATTTTGAAAAGATTAATAGAATGATAATAATTTAAAAATAGGCTCAATTATGTATTTTTTAAAAGGAAACGCTGTATTTTGATAGAAGGGTAAAGATTTAAGAGGCTTTTTCTTGCAACGGAGGCAAGAAATCTCACTGGGTTCAGTCCCTCCAGCCCCAAGACCCTACCAGGCCCACAAACCGGCATCCTCCCAAATTTCCACGGTGGAACCGACCCCTTTTATTCCTCACCCTGATCAGGTCCTGGCTGAATCTGTCTCCCACAGGGATAATCATTCTTCCCCCCTCTGCCAATTGATCGAGTAAAGGCTGGGGCACCCTTGGGGCCCCGGCTGTCACCATAATGGCATCAAAGGGCGCCTGTTCTTTCCATCCGCCGGTTCCATCCGAATGCCTGAAAAAAATATTGGTATACCCAAGGTCTTCGAGAATCCACCGGGCCGTGGTCAGCAGGGGTTCAATTCTCTCGATGGTATATACCCTATCGGACATCTCCGCCAGTATTGCAGTCTGGTAAGCGCTTCCCGTGCCGATCTCCAACGTCTTTTCTGTACCGGCAAGCTCTAATTCCTGAGTCATGAGCGCAACTATATACGGCTGGGAGATTGTCTGTTCGTCGCCTATGGACAGGGGATGATCATCATATGCCTCTCCCCTCAGGTTTTCTTTCACAAAGAGATGCCTGGGCACCCTGGACATAACATCAAGAATTCTTTTATCGTGGATTCCCCTGGGAACTAATTGTTCTTCAACCATCTTTTTCCTTGCAGTATGATAATCAAATTCCATTCCGTATCCTCTTACTGAACCCCACAACAAACCTTTTACTTCAGACGGGGTTCTTTCTTCTTAAGTTCACTCGCACGGCCAGATTGCCCGGACTATGGTACCGGTTCCCCTTCCGGTATAAAGGGTAAAAGTCCCTCCGGAAAGCTCGGTCCTGTCTTTCATGCTCTCCAGGCCGAGGCCGCCCTTGGCCCCTTCCCTGGATAAGTACTGCCGCAGATTAAACCCTTGCCCCCCGTCCCTTATAAAGAGCTTGATATTTTTACCCTCCCGGCTTAGTGAAAGGTGCACTCTCCATGATTTACTATACTTGGCCGCATTGTTAAGCGCCTCCTGCAGCACCCTGTATATGGAAATCTTCAAATGCTCGGGTATATCTTGTTCCCGGACGTTTATATCCTGGTCTATGTTCATATTAGAATAAAATCCCTGAAGATTCCGGCAAAACCACCGGATGGCCGCCAGAAGGCCCAGATCGTCCAGGATGGACGGACGAAGGCTGCCGGAGATTCTTCTGATCTCCTGTATGGTACTGTTCAACATGGATAATATGTCTTCCAGGGAGGTTCCTGCGCGCAGTTCCCCGCCGCCCATACTGCGGAGTTTGTTCTCCAGCCCGAACTTGATGGCACTCAGATTCCCCCCTATGCTGTCATGCAGCTCCTGGGCAACGAACTTTCTCTCTTTTTCCTGGGCCTCCACCAGCTTGGTGGAAAGTTCCCGGAGCTTTTGCTCGGAGTCCCGGAGGGCATCCTCTGCGCGTCTTCGATCCGTTATGTCCTGGACAGTCCCGATCATGCGTAAAGGGCTGCCGTCCTCGTCATAGCTGACCCCTCCATATTCATGCACATAACGCACATCTCCGTCCGGCCGAACTACCCGGTGCTCTATGTTATAGGGCGCCCTTTCGTAGAGGGCCCTGTCCACGGCCTTTTTCACGGATTCCCTGTCCCCCGGGTACACAAAATCCAGAAAGGCCTGGTAAGTGGCTCCGAATGACTGGGGCTCCCTTCCGAATATGCGGTAAATCTCCCCGGACCAGTACAATTTATTTTTTGCTATATCCCAGTCCCAGTTTCCGATGCGGGCTATTCTCTGGGCCTCTGAAAGCCTCTCCTCACTTTTTCTCAATTCCTCCACGGTTTTAATGTTTTCGGTGATTTCCCTTTTTAGTTCCCTTGTCCTTTCCTCTACCTGCACACCAAGTTCCTTGCAGGTCTTGCGCAATGCCTCCTGTACTGCCTTATGATCGGTTACGTCCCTTGCCACATTAAGACTGGACAGGTTGCCTTGAAAATCCTCCAACGGAATATTTACCACGTCATAGACCTTGTTTGTTTTCGGGAAATCCCATTCCACGTGAACTGTATTTCCGGCAATCACCTCCGGGAACTTACACCAGGGGCAGGGCGTACTGGAATTAAAAAGATAGCTGTAGCACTTTTCTCCCTCGTGGGCACCGAATTCCTTCTTTGCAGCGGGGTTTGCATATTGCAAATTGTAACGGCTGTCCACGATATAGACTGCCTCCGGCATGGAATCCAGTATCTTCAAAAGCCGGTTTCGCTCGGCCTGCAAAGATTCCTCCGCACTTCCGGACCTGGTTTCTGAGGTTTTTAAATCCTCGATTTCCTTCCGCAGCCCCCTTATCTCTTCCAGAAGCCGGTCCTTTAGCTCTTCTGTTACATTCTCTTCCCTGACCATTTATAACCTCAAATGTTGCGTTAAACAGGCATGTTCCCAAGCCGAATTATTTATTTTACCTTGGTAAATACATCCAAGAGGCCCTGAAAAACCTGAATCCAGGCAGAAACCCCGAACTTAAGCCAGAATCTTTTCAAAGATCCGGTAAGGAATACGGATGTCCTGAGCCGCGGTCCGATAAAAAAGTAACAGGATAAAATTATTTTTCAAAACGGGAAAAAGGGACAGGGCCAGGAAGTAAAGCAGAAGTCTCTTCCCTATCCCGAATCTGGGCTTTTCTCTTTTTTCCATTTATCTCTACCGGGGTTCCCTGAAAGACGAATTTTTTTACAGGCCCACGCCTGCAACAGGGGTTCCGCAGTTGGGGCAGCAGCCGTTCCTGACAAGATTTTTTAATATGGAATAACCCTGCCTCTCAATCAACATCTCCCCGCATTTGTGGCAATAGGTGTTTTCGTTTCCCCTTCCCGGGACATTGCCTTCGTAAACATATCGGAGCCCTGCCTCCACCCCAGCCTCTCTGGCCATATGAAGGGTATCCAGAGGGGTGCGGGAAAGATGGGTGAGTTTATGGGTCGGATAGAACTGGGATATATGCCACGGGATACTTTCACCGGTATCTTTTATGAATCGGGCTATCTCGGTGATTTCCTCCCTGGTGTCATTCAGGGTGGGGATAATCAATGTAGTAACCTCGACCCAGATTCCAAGCTCCCTGGCCAACCCGATATTCTCCAATACAGGTTTCAACCTGCCGCCGCATATGTCCCTGTAAAAATCCTCGCTAAAGGACTTCAGGTCGATATTTATACCGTCGAGATAGGGTGAAATCTCTCTCAGCGCCTCGGGTGTCATAAATCCATTGCTGACGAATACATTTTTTATGCCCATGGAATGGGCTGTCCTTGCCGTGTCAAAGGCAAGCTCGAAGAATATGGTGGGCTCGGTGTAGGTATAGGCAATGGACCTGCATCCGGTCTTTTCCGCAGCCCTTGCTATGTCCTCGGGTTCTGCCTCTTTACCGGGGATGTATCCCTTTTTCTCCCTGGTGTACTGGGAAATATCGGAATTCTGGCAATGCTTGCAGGTAAGGTTGCATCCTACAGTGGCCATGGAATAGGCCATCGACCCCGGCAAAAAATGGAACAGGGGCTTCTTCTCTATGGGGTCGGCATTGAAGGCAATAATCCTGTCATAAACCAGGGTATAAAGAATCCCTTCCCGGTTCTGCCTGACACCGCATATACCGTATTTTTCGTCATTTATCTTGCACCTGTGGCTGCAAAGGTTGCATTGCACCTTGCCGTCGGACAGTTTCTCATAAAGCATCGCCTCTTTCATGAAATTTTTCCTCGGATTATTTTAGAGGATATGGACCCTTTAGCAGTGGATCATTTAACTGGAAAATATATATACATAAAATTACTCAAATTATTTAAGGGTGTCAACATGAGAACATTGCTTTCATTGTTGACGTAGCCATCCCAGCCTGTTACACAAATATCTTTATAGAACTTAGGGGGAAATCCTTTTGGCTGATTTTATGATATATATGATTTTTCGTGCCTTTCTATTGTTGATATACATTTTGCCCTTCAGGGTGAACGCCTTGTTGGGAAAGTTAATCGGCAGTTTATACTACCACATGGACAGGCATAGGAGAAGGTTCGTAAAGGCCAATATCTCGGTTGTCTTCGGTAACAGCATGGATCAAGACGAAATAAATCACCTGGGAAGGGAAAGCTGCGAGGTCCTGGCTATGAATATTTTGGATTTGATGAAAATGCATAAGGCAGTAACCCCCTACAATTACAAGAGATATATCGATATAAGTGGTATCCCCGTACTTATGAAATCCATAAAAAAAGGGAATGGAACATTGGCGGTGATGGGCCATTTTGGTAATTTTTTTCTGGTCAGGTATGCCTGCTACCTGGATTTTCACACCAAGGCCGTTATCATAAGGAAACTTGACAATCCCTATCTTGAACGGTTTGTGAATCATATTCTGGAATCCCACCACGTGATAACCATAAGGCCGGACGGCGCACTGAAAAAGATGCACAGGTTGCTTTTGAACAACGCGGTAACCGTGACCCTTGCAGACCAGAAGGCGGGAAGCAATTCCAGGGGAGGCAGGCATGGAATCGTGGCAGATTTTTTCGGGATTCCCTCCCAGACCCATGTTACCGCTCCCCTGCTTGCCAGAAGGACGAATGCGGACATAATGCCGGTTTTTGTCATAAGGAAGGGTCCGGGAAGATACAGGATTGAAATCAATGAACCGGTTGATATGATCCAAACCGAGGACGAACAGGCCGATTTGAAGAAGAATATCAAAAAGTTGAACATGATCTTTGAAGGTTATATAAAAAGGTACCCCGAACAGTGGTTCTGGGTGCACAGGAGATGGAAGGACGTACCAGGCCTTGAGG
The DNA here is from genome assembly GCA_964655655.1 of uncultured Desulfobacteraceae bacterium. Taxonomy (GTDB): domain Bacteria; phylum Desulfobacterota; class DSM-4660; order Desulfatiglandales; family B25-G16; genus CAZZPR01. Next base: position 10,985 of record CAZZPR010000035.1, read on the forward strand.
GGCTGTATGATACGGAAAACCCCCTCAAATTGATTAATGATTTTCGGAATTCGAGGGGGTAAATAACCGGACAACTGGGCTGAGTTGATGAATTTCTTACAACCTTCAGCCGGGAGGAAATAGATGGACAAAAGGGCATTGCAGGAGAAGATCAGGCAGCTTCTTCGTGCAAGGGATGCGATACTGCTGGTCCACAACTATCAAAGACCGGAGATACAGGATATAGCAGACTTAACCGGGGATTCACTGGGTCTTTCACTGGAGGCGTCACGAACGGATGCTGAGGCTATAGTTTTTTGCGGGGTTCACTTTATGGCTGAAACCGCTTCTATTTTGTGTCCTGATAAGACGGTGCTGCTGCCCGTAAAATCAGCCGGGTGCCCCATGGCAGATATGATCACCGCAGGCTCATTAAAGAAAAAAAGGGGGGAGCTGCCCGGGGTGCCGGTGGTTAGCTATGTGAACACCACCGCTGCCGTAAAGGCGGAGAGTGATATATGCTGCACATCAGCAAATGCGGTACAGGTGGTTAATTCCCTCGGGGGACATGGCACGGTTTTCATGACCCCTGACAGAAACCTGTCCAGATACACCCAGCGGCATACCAATAAAAAGATAATGTACTGGAACGGATATTGCCCATACCACGACAGGCTGACCGCAGACCAGGTTAAACGTGTCCAAAAAGAGCATCCGAATGCGGTTTTTCTCGCCCACCCAGAATGCAGGCCGGAGGTGCTCGACCTCGCAGATGCGGTAAAAAGCACCTCGGGCATGCTCGATTTTGCAGGCGAGTCTAAAGAAAAGGAGTTTATTATCGGAACCGAAACAGGCATTATTCACACCCTTAAAACCCGGTATCCGGGTAAAAGTTTCATCCCTGCCCACAAGAATATGATTTGCCTTGACATGAAAAAGACCCGACTTAAAAACGTTTTAAATGCGCTTTTAGACATGTCGCCGGAGGTAAGGGTTAAAGAGGAAATAAGGATCAAGGCCGAAAAGGCGGTAAAAAGGATGCTGAATGTTCCAAGGGATTGATATGGGGAGGAAAATTTTTTGGTTGACAATTTTCAGTTTATCCATGGCCTTAGTGGAGGCGGCTGTAGTCATATACCTGAGGGACATCTACTACCCGGATGGTTTTTCATTTCCCTTGAAGATGATTAAAGAGGGGCATATTCTCCTGGAGCTGGGCAGGGAGGCGGCCACGATTTTCATGCTTATCTCAGTGGCGGCGCTCGGCGGCAAGCGGTTTTGGGAGAAATTCGCCTGTTTTATAATCTGCTTTGGAGTATGGGATATATTCTATTATGTATGGCTCAAACTTGCTATAGGGTGGCCTTCCTCCGTGTTTGACCGGGACATATTGTTTCTCATCCCCCTTCCATGGATCGGTCCGGTAATAGCCCCTGCCAGCATTGCTATCATGATGATATTGATCGGGGTATTTATATTATTCCTCTACAAGAGGGGTTACGATTTTCGTCCCTCCCTGTTTTCCTGGATACTGGTCCTGGCGGGCACCGCCCTGATCCTTTATTCGTTCATGGGAGACACCGGCGCCGGTTTGCACCAGCATATGCCCTTGCCCTACAGATATGATTTGTTAACGGTCGGAGAGATTCTATATGCAGCAGCGGTCTTCTTCGCATGGAAAAAAACAGTTTTCAACGGGAGTCAACTTTGAAAAAGATTAAGGCAAATTTAGATTACCTTTGCAAGCTTTTTATAATGCCGGATTCCCCGGACAAATTCATGGAATTCGGAAATGCGGTCCTGGAAATGGTCCATGATTTTTTTCAGGAAAAAAGGGGGCTTTATAAAAAGGTAACTTTACCGGAACTGGCGAATATATTCAACCAGACGGGAATTCCGGAGGACCCTAAACTTATCAGGGAAGTACTCCAGGAGATAAGGGAAAAAATTACGGTTCATTCGGTAAAGGTGGGCAGTCCTTACTATATCGGACACATGACCAGCGCCATACCCTATTTCATGATATTGCTGGAAATGATAATCGCCTCCTTGAACCAGAATCAAGTGAAAATAGAGACCGCAAAGGCCTCCAGTTTTGTTGAAAGGGAGTTGATCGCCTGGATGCACAGGATTGTCTTCCAGAAAGACAAGGGATTCTACCGTAAAAACATACAGAATCCCCGGATCTCCCTTGGAAATGTAACCTCCGGGGGCACAATGAGCAACCTTACGGCCCTGCTTGTGGCCAGGGAAAAGGCCTTCCCCTCCCACGGAAAGTTTTCCGGCGTCAGAAAGGCCGGGATCAACAGTGCATTGAATTACTACGGATATTCGAGAATGGCCGTGTTCGTTTCCAGAAGGGGACATTATTCCATCCAGAAATCTGCCAATATTCTCGGGATTGGTGAAAAGAATGTAATAAACATTCCGGTGAATAATGACAACCGGATAGACATAAAAGCACTTAGAAAAAAGATAGGATCTATAAAGAGACAAGATCGGAAAAAAGGCGAAAAAACCAAGATACTCTCCATTATTGGCATTGCAGGCACAACGGAAACCGGGAACATTGACGACCTTTCCCGGCTTGCTGATATAGCGCGCAAGGAAGAAGCCTATTTTCATGTTGATGCTGCCTGGGGAGGGTCCGCCCTGATAGTTGACGACTACAGGCCATTGTTCAAGGGCATAGAAAGGGCCGACTCCGTATCCATTGATGCGCACAAACTACTTTATTGCCCCATGTCTACCGGCATTATCGTATTTAGGAACAAAAACGACCTTACTTATCTCAAGCAGGTATCCAGGTATGTAAACCGTCCGGACAGCGTAGATCTGGGCAGATTCACCTTAGAAGGATCGAGACCGTTCTCTTGCCTTAAGCCATGGGCGGCTTTGAAGGTCCTGGGAAAAGAAGGGTACAAGCTGCTCTTCAACAAGGCCCATAGTGCCACATTAGGATTCAAAGCCGTATTGGAGGAATCCGGAAATTTCGAAATATTGAACCATCCGGAGCTTTTTATCCTCAACTATCGCTTTGTCCCCGGATTCGTAAGGGACCATCTCCGGGAACTGGACCAACGCAGGCGGAACAAATCCAAAGGAGAAAAAACAAAGGAGATCAAGGCCAAAATAAAGGAAATAAACAATATATTAAACAGGCTGAACATAACGCTTCAAAAGTCCATAAGATTAAATGACACCACATTTGTATCCAGAACCACCCTTGAATCCACTCCCTACAGACCTCATAATATTGTGGTGTTAAGGGCGGTGATGATTAATCCGTTGATAAACGACAATATCCTCAGGGCTATAGCCCGCACTCAAAACGATTTAGGTTTAGGGATAACGAAGCAGTTCGAGTTCGAACTGAAACAAGCTACACGGGCCTAAGGTGAGACTTGCATAACTCATGTTCCCTAAAAGATGGCGGTACTTTTATTATGTTCAAAGTCTCCCTGCCCTGTCTTTTTGCTGGTCACCGGATACTGGCCGCTTGATGATGGAAAGACAAAAAGAAGGTGTTTCCTGTAAAACCAGCATCCAGGAACCGGAAACGAGAAACCGGTATCCTGTAAGTCACGAAAAGAACGGCGCCCTCCCGACAGTCACATCCGAAAAGCCCCACCATCTTTTTCCGGGTTTGGAGGATTTATATATCTCTTCCTTTTTTAAGGTTTAAACCCAGATTGTGCAGTGGCCAACTACTGCACTGCACAATCTGGGTTTAATGATATGGAACTTTTACTATCCTGAAACTTTTACGAGTCCGTCAACTTTAGCTTTTAAATGTTTAATCAATCTGGTATGGTAGATTGTTATAAAAGTTCATCTCTCTGCCCGAATCTTTTCCGGTGCAAGCACAAAGGAGAGGTCAGGGCCCGTTTTCCCCAGCGCCCCGGAAAAAATACTTCAGGGCTCCTTTTAAAACCGAATTGCTCCGGCTGATCAACATAGTCCAAGCCCTCAGCTTTTGTGCTGCAGACTGGAGAGGCACATACAAACAATTATATAGTCCTCTCCTTTGTCCCGACGGGATTTGGCAAAAGGGCCGGATTTGATTTGGATAAAAAGACAATGAATCCTGGCCCTATATACCTGGAGCGAGCCATGGCTCACGATCTGGACAATGTGTTGGAAATCCTAAAGAAGAAGAAAGAGGACTATGGGGCCTATAAATTCAAGGCCAAAGAGACCATGGCCATCTTTGCCTTCTTTGACCTGGCCCAGGAATTTGCCTCCCTGGACAATCTCTACAGGATATCGGTTGCGGTTGTAAAATTCTTCTTCGACCTTGAGAGCTGTATTTACACAATCAGGGCCGAGGACGGTATGCTGATGATGAATTGCTGCTCCACTGACGGTCTTTTGGACCCCCCTGTCCCTGCGGGCCCGGATGTTGCGTTACACGACATCCCGTACAGATCCGGTTCCTCTTTCCTGTTCCCTGTTATAGGCAAAAAAGCGCTATCCGACAAGGTGCCGCTCTTTTTGGATAATCAAATGCTGGGAATGTTCGAGATCTATCCGGTGGAGAATCTCAGCAACCATGAACTCCTTTTCTTCCAAAAGTATGCCAACAGGGTGGGATACAATATGCATAACAAGCTGGCCGTAGAACAAAACCTGGAGCATATCCGGTTTATAAATCAACTGGTATCCGACATAGAGCATAATGTGATAACCCCGAATCTTTATTACAAGGCATTTTTGCTGAACATGAAAAAATACCTGAAAAGGCATCTTTCGAAATTGGAATCCCTCGGTTCAATTATTTCAGGTGAGGGTTCTGAAGAGCCGGTCTCGGAAAAACAGATTGCCGGGGAACTTGACGAGCTTAAAAGAATTCACCAGGATATGGACAAGAAAATGGAAGAATTCGAAAGCCATTTCAAGCACCTGAGCCTTTTTATAGAAACATTGTTCAGGGGCGACCATTTCAAGACCGGGGGCTACGTACTCAAGAGGCGCACCTATAATTTATTAAAGGATATATTTCTTCCTGAGCTGGAGCATTACAGACAGAGACTGGAGCACAGGGGGATAGAAATTATCTATCCCGAGGAACTCCCTTCCGACAAAGAATTGAGTATCTTTATCGATCTGGGGCTCACGGCCCAGGTTTTCGCAAATCTGCTTTCCAACGCCATGAAGTATTGCGAACCGCGGCCTGATTATAACGGTAAATATAGGAGCTGCATATCCTATAATGTAGAGCTGCTGGGAAAGGATTCCTATGATACACACAGCGCACTGAAGTTCAGCATCTTTACCTCCGGGAAACCCTTGAGCACCAGGGAGGCCATCCTGGCCTTTGAAGACGGGTACAAGGTGGCAAAACACGGGGACAAGGAGGGATCAGGCCACGGGCTCCATTTTGTAAAAAATATCGTGCATCTTCACGGAGGCCATGCAGGCTGTAAGCCCAGGGATAACGGAAACGAGTTTTATATTATTCTGCCCAAATTCCACCCTGATAAAACCCGCCAGGGTTAATTAACTTGATCCTTGCTGCTATTTTTCTGTAAAACAACACTTGATCAATCCCTCGTCTTCATTTATATCCAAGTTATGCTTCCTGTAATAGCCATAGTGGGTCGGCCGAATGTGGGAAAGTCCACGCTTTTCAATCGCCTGGCAAAAAATAGGGACGCCCTTGTGGACGACTCCCCGGGGATAACCAGGGACCGGCTTTACACCACCGTGGAGTGGGACGGTAAAGAGATGTTAATGGTGGATACAGGGGGTTTTGACACCTCCGGTGAGGGAATCCTGTCGGACCAGATAAAGGTCCAGGTGGAAATGGCCATCCAGGAGTCTATCCTTGCCATTTTTTTACTGGACGGCAGGTCAGGACTCATGGAGGGAGACAGGGAATTGTATTCCCTCCTGAGAAATTCCGGAAAAAAGGTCATCTGTGCGGTAAACAAGGTAGACGGCCCGGAGCATGAAGTGTTATGTACGGAATTCTATTCCCTGGGCATAAATAACCTCTTTCCCGTATCCGCTGCCCATGGCTACGGCATCAATTCTCTCATGGACAGGTTGGTTCTGGAGTTACCCTTTTATGAAAGGCCCGGGGGGAAAGAGGATCGAATAAGGATAGCCATAGTGGGGCGGCCGAATGTGGGAAAGTCTTCCCTCATCAACAGGATAGTAGGCTTCGACAGGCTGATAGTGAGTGAGCTTCCGGGCACTACCAGGGATACCGTGGATATCTCATTCGAGAGGGAAGGAAAATCCTATCTGCTCGTGGACACCGGGGGATTAAGGAGAAAAAGCAGGGTCACTGAAAAGATAGAGAAGGTTGCCGCTATCAAGGCCTTGAAGGCCATTGACCGGTGCCACATTTCCGTTATTTTATTCGATTCCGTTGAGGGGGTGTCCAAGCAGGATGCCAGGATCTGCGGATATACCTTTGATAAATCCAGGGCAATGATTATGGCAATAAACAAATGGGATCTTATCGAGGGTAACCGGGCCTCTCTTAATGCAGTTGAACGGGAATTCAAAAGGCAGCTGGGTTTCGCATCTTTTGCACCCGCAATAAAGATCTCGGCGCTCACAGGAAAGAATGTTCACAAATTATTCGCCCTTATTGACACGGTCTGGGCCCATTACAACATCCATGTGCCAACCCCTGTTGTCAACAAGGCCCTGGAGGAGGCCGTTACAAGACAGCCTCCGGCAGCCGTCGGGGGGAAAAGACCGAAGCTTTTTTATGCCACCCAGGCCTCTGTCCGGCCGCCTTGTTTTGTAATATTTGTCAACCGAAAAGACAGGATCCAGACCTCTTACAAAAGGTTCCTGGTAAACTACTTCAGGGAAAGCCTTGATTTGGGTCCGGTGCCTGTCAAAATAATTTTCAAGGAAAGATGAGCAAAAAGAGACTGATTTCATGTTTTATTGTGCCCCTTATCCTGCTTTCGTGCACACAGGCTGAACCGCCCGGAAAAAAGGTGAATAAGGGACCCGTATTCCTTGTTCTCGTCACCTCGCTTTCAGAGCATCTGTCAGGGTCCGGCGAATCTATGTTAAGGGGGGCAAAATTAAGAATGGGCAGTTCTAACACTCAAACCCTGGAGAATAAAAAACATGTAAAACTTATCGTGCTGGATGACAAGGGAAACCCTGAAAAGGCCACCGAACTCGCCAAAAACATGACCAGCCATCCATCTGTAGCAGCGGTGGTAGGGCACCTTACCACCGGATGCACCCTTTCCGCATTACCGGTCTATGCCAGGGAGGAAATTCCCCTGGTATCTCCTGTGGCCACCGGGAGGGACCTGGATAATATTAAAACAGGGCATATTTTCAGGACCGTGCTCTCCGAGGGCCAGCAGGCAATATCCCTGGCGGGATATATAGCCCGTAAAACAGAGGGAAGAAGGGTCCTCACTATTTATGAGGATTCACCATTGGGTAACACACTAAGGGATTCATTCAAGACCGGTGCAGGGGAGGCAGGGCTATCCGTGGAGGAAATCCAGTTAAAAACCGATCTCGGCATAGGGCCCGGTCCCCTTAGGGACAGCATTAAGGAGGCTAACCCCGGGGCCGTATTTCTGGCAGCTTCTCCCAGGTCCGCGGGCCTGGTGGTAAGGAAATTACCGGAACTGATTGACAAATATATGGTTTTTGGGACATATAGACTAATATCAGAGGAATTCATGGAAACAGCCGGCGAGGAAGGTAAAGGGGTTTTCGCCGCCCACCCCTGTATCCGGGGGCAGGATTTTAAAAGGGTGCAGGAGGTAAGGGCGCTTTACGAGCGAAGATTCAAATATACTATGGCGCAATCGACCTTCTGCTGTGGGCAATAAACAAGGGGGAAGCAGGGAGGCATTCCTTAAAAAGCACTTTAAACGGGCTCGACTCCAGGAACAACTGTAAACCGGGGCTTGCAGGTCCGATATATTTCACCCCTGACGGGGCACTGGCAAGGGGGGTGAAGATGGCGGTTTATAACGGCTCCGAATGGAGTCTGGCGGAACCGGGGCAAAGCAAGGAAGACAAAAATTAGGAGGTTGTTATGGAAACCATCGAATTCGTGTTAGCCAGGGAGGTGCTGGACTCCAGGGGAAACCCAACCATAGAGGTGGAGGTCGGTGTTTCAGACGGAGGGTGGGGAATGGCCGCCGTTCCATCCGGTGCGTCCACCGGCCGGCTGGAAGCCCTGGAATTAAGGGACGGGGACCCGAAGAGATATTCAAAAAAGGGTGTGCTGAAGGCCGTGGAGAATGTCAACAATACCATAGCTCCAGCGGTGAACGGAATGGACCCCCTTGAACAGGCCCTGATAGACAACACCATGATAGAACTTGACGGCACCGGGAATAAGAGCGGGCTGGGTGCAAACGCCATATTGGGAGTGTCAATGGCAGTGGCAAGGGCCGCGGCCTCCACCCTGGGAATACCTCTTTACCGTTACCTGGGCGGCACAGATGCCCGCAGGCTTCCCCTGCCCATGATGAATATCTTGAACGGGGGGCAGCATGCGGAAAACAATCTGGACATCCAGGAATTTATGATCGTACCCAAAGGGGGAAACTGTTTCAGGGAGGCCCTCAGGATAGGGGCGGAAGTATTTCATTCCCTGGCCATGGTATTAAACGAAAAGGGCCTGTCCACCGGAGTAGGGGACGAGGGAGGATTCGCGCCGGACCTGGAATCCAACCGGCAGGCCATAGAATTGATAATGGAGGGCATAGAAAGAGCCGGGTATTCCCCGGGGAAAGACGTAGATTTGGCAATTGACGCAGCAGCCTCTTCCTTTTATAAAAAAGGTGAGTACATACTCAGCGACTCCGGTCAGGGGGGGATGAATTCAGGCCGGATGACCGAATATTACTCCGACTGGGTTGACCGTTACCCCGTTTTCTCCATAGAAGACGGGCTCGATGAGAATGACTGGGAGGGCTGGATAAATTTAACCGGTGCATTGGGAAACCGGGTACAGATCGTGGGGGACGACATTTTTGTGACAAATCCGGACAGAATTCAAACCGGAATAAAGGAAGGGGCAGCAAATGCGGTGCTCATAAAGCTGAACCAAATAGGAACCCTTACGGAAACCTTGCAGGCCGTGGAAATGAGCCACAGGGCCGGATGGCGGACCATAATATCCCACCGGTCCGGAGAGACTGAGGACAGTTTTATAGCGGACCTCAGCGTGGCCGTGGGAAGCGGTCAAATAAAGACCGGGTCCCTTTGCCGTTCCGAGAGGATATGCAAGTACAACAGGCTTTTAAGAATAGAGGAGGAATTGGGAGAGACAGCTCAATGGATTCTCCCTTAATGGTTTACCGACATGGCCATACACAGGATATCCAATAATCTTTTTCTCGCAGACCTCGATATACCGCGTCCGGGGTTTTACAACTTTATAAGCAGCTGGATACTTAAAGAGGGCAACAGGGCTATCGTAATCGACCCCGGCCCTTCCACCACCGTGGAAACCCTCTTTAGTTCGCTGAAGGAACTGGAAGTAGAGGATATAGATTATATCCTTTTAACTCACATACATCTCGATCATGCAGGGGGCTGCGGGGCACTGGCAAAATCTTATCCGGGCTCCTTTATCGTGTGTCACTCCAGGGCCATGAAACACCTGGAGAACCCTCAAAGACTCTGGGAGGGATCTTTAAAGGTGCTGGGGGACCTTGCGGAGAGCTACGGCCGGCCGGAACCGGTGGACGGGCAAAGGCTTTATCCCGAAGGAGATATCCTATGGAATGATAACCTAATACAATCCCTGGATACACCCGGGCACGCCCCCCACCACCTGGCTTTTCTACTCGGGGATATCCTTTTCGCGGGAGAGGTTTCGGGGGCCAGGCTTCCCTCGAAGGGGGGGTTGTACATCAGGCCGGCCACCCCGCCTCCGTTTCGTCCGGAGATTGCCTTAGACTCCCTTTCCCTGGCCATAAAAGCAAAGCCCAAACAGATATGCTACGGCCATTACGGCATAGTGAACCAGGCGGTTAAAATGATGAAAAAGTCCAAGGACCAGTTAAATTTGTGGCTCACCCTCCTGGAAAAAAAGTTTAAAACTGACCCTGAGCTGGACGAGGACCGGGCGATGAAATTGCTTCTTGAAAAAGATCCCCATCTAAATTTCTACTATGACCTGGAGCCCGATGTTAGAGAAAGAGAGGCCTACTTTATAAAAAACAGCATCAGGGGCATGTTGCAGTACCTTCAAACAGTTGAATAGCCCTTTTATTTTAAGTTAGGAAGCCTTTTCCTGTTTTGCTTTTGTCCTGTTTTCCGGTTTATTATTTTGAATCCTAATTGATAATAGTTATCCGGCCTCCCAAAGCCCTGCCCATTTCCTCAAGGCAATATCTACTGTACACAGGTTCCAGGTTCAAGGTTCAAGGTTCAAGGTTAGAAAACATATTATCCCCATTTATAAATATCCCTGCTAATTGCACCAGGGGAGAGTGCGGGCGTCCCTTATTTTTAAACGGAGAAGCTCCTTACTCTATATCCAGCCTATGCTTCGAATACAAGGCGGGCGATAGGCAGAGATGCACTATGAAGATTCCTGGTTATGCGGAGAGCATATCCTGAGGCCTCCCCGCCCGCCGGGAGCACCTGGAAGGATCATGCAAAACCGGATACGTTTAAAAAAAGAGATGCCCGTGATCTCCCTTTTGGAAGCCGGGGAAGGGTTGGCAAGAAGGGAAAGGGGAGGTCTCTGTCCAGTTTTGCGGGGTGCATTAATGTCTGCTGGATTTTACCCTGGAAAATATCCACTTTTTCATGGTTGCTGATAATTGCTGATTATTTTTCTGTTTCTAATTTTACCCCAAACTTGCAATAACAGGGAATCCTTTGTTATAAATAAATAATACGAAATAACTTGTAAATTAGCCTCGTAGTGGCAATTTACTATCAGGCTTGCGTCCGTAGGCCAGGGATTACGCCAGAAAAAAGCCCCCTTTTTGAGCTTGCCGTATTTAAATTCTTCTGCCAGGGTCCCTGGAATTCAAAACGCAGGTATTTCCGGTTTTGGTTTAAAAATTGATTTTCCCTTTTAAACATGGGGGAAGAATGAAAACAGTCCCGCCCTATAGCCATTCACAAGCAATCTCAAAAAAAGTTTTTTTATTTTGAGGGTATTCTGATGGCCCAAAAACCAACCTATGAGGAATTAGAGCAAACGGTAAAAGAGTTGAAGCGGGAAATTTCCGAAAGGAAAGAAACCGAGGATGCGCTGCGGGAGGCCAAATATGAGCTTGAAGCGGTTTTTCATGGGGTCGGAGAAGGAATAGCGATAATAGACAGAACCGGTAAGATTACCAGGATCAATAAACGTATATTAGATATCGGGGGATATAATGAAAAGGAAATCGTAGGAAAAAGGCTCGCCTTTTTAAAGCTGCTTCCCCGGCATAGCATTACAAAGATGATACGTAATTTTGCCAAGCTCATTTCAGGAGAAAGGACCCCCCGTTTCGAGGTGGATGTATATACAAAGACCGGAAAAAAGCTCTATGTCGAGCTTCAGGGCTCTCCCCTGAGAAAAGGGGGGAAAATAACGGGAATGGTGGGGGTTATCAGGGATGTAACCGCCCAAAAGCAGATCCAGGAAGCCCTCAAAAAAAGCGAGGCCCAGAAAAGGGCGATCCTCGACGGATCGATTGACAGAATCAGGCTGGTTGATACGGACATGAGAATAATCTGGGCCAACAAAACAACAACAGAGGAGTTGAATATAGATCCTGATGACCTGGTTGGGGAATTCTGCTACAAGGCTTTTGCCGGCAGGAATTCCCCTTGCCCCGGCTGCCCGGTAATCAAAGCACTTAAATCCGGCAACATGGAACATGCTGTTTTGCGTAATGCCGAGGTAAAGGGTACGGAGGGAGACACTTATTGGGATATCTATGCAGTACCTATAAAAAAAGAATCAGGCGATATTTTAAATCTCATTCAGCTTCTCAGGGATGTCACAGAACAGAAAAAACTCGAAACCCGGTTTCAGCAATCCCAAAAAATGGAATCCCTCGGCACCCTTGCGGGAGGCATTGCTCACAACTTTAATAACATCCTCATGGTAATCCAGGGGCGGATCTCTCTGATGCTTGTAAACAAAAACGAGTCTCATCCGGACTTTCAGCACCTTAAGGGCATAGAGGAATGCGTACAAAACGCGGCTGAGCTCACCAAAGACCTTCTGGGCTACGCCAGGAAAGGCAGATACGAACCCAAACCCACGGACCTGAATGAACTGATAAAAAACCAGAACCGGATGTTCGGCCAGACCAAAAGGGAGATAAAGATCCATGGAAAGTACGATGACGGCCTCTGGTCCTTAGAGGCGGACCAGGGACAGATACGGCAGGCGCTCTTGAATCTCTATGTAAATGCCTGGCAGGCAATGCCCGGTGGCGGTCACCTTTATATCCAGACCGAAAATGTTGTCCTTGACCAGGATTACATCAAGACCCAAAACTTCGAGGTTGCCCCCGGCAAATACGTAAAAATATCTGTTACCGACACAGGGGTAGGCATAGACGAGGAGGCCAAACCAAGGATATTCGATCCCTTTTTTACCACCAGGGACACAGGTGTAAGCACCGGTTTGGGCCTTGCCTCCGTCTATGGCATTGTAAAGAACCACGGAGGCTTTATAAACGTTTACAGTAAAAAGGGGAGGGGAACCACCTTCAATATCTACCTGCCTGCGTCAAAGGCAGAGGTTGCGGAAAAGGAAAAGCCGTCCGGGGAAATCATAAGGGGAGAGGAAACTATTTTGCTCGTGGATGACGAGGACATGATACTGGAGGTAGAGCAAGAATTGTTGAAAAGCCTGGGATACAAAGTGCTCACAGCCGAAAGCGGAAAGAAGGCCGTCGAGGTCTGCCGGGAGCACAAAAAAAACATCGGCCTGGTTATCCTTGACTTGATAATGCCGGGCATGGGAGGTGATGAAACCTATGAGGCGCTCAGGGAAATCAATCCGGACGTTAAAGTCCTGCTTTCAAGCGGATACAGCATCGGCGGCCGGGCCCAGGAGCTGCTCGACCGGGGATGCGCCGGCTTTATCCAGAAACCGTTCAACAGGGAAAAGGTATCCCGGATTATAAGGGATGTTCTGGGCAGAGGAGATTAACGCCGCTTTAATAGCTCGATAAGTGGCGGTTACGAGGAAGCTGCTCCCTGTTTTTTACCCATTTCCGCCTTGAGCGGATTTGGGTAAAAACCCCCAAAGGGAAAATAATTCCCTTTCGCCAGGGTACTTGTTTTTGTTTTTCGCCCACTCCGCGAAAAACAAAAAGGGAGCTTTCTCTGTGCTCTCTGGGCCTCTGCGGTGCAAATAGTGTTGGAAGGGATCCCTGCCCCCTATTTATCAAGCCTAACTTGGTATACCTCGCAATTCTTAAAGCCCGAACTCCGACAGCAGTTCATCCACCAGATCCTGCTTAAGCTGCCTGCTGTCCGCTGGTTTTGAGACTTGCCCCAAGGCCGTCTTTCTGGTTGTCTTATCCTTCTCTGTTTCCTGCTCATCGTCCAACTGCATGGTTGAAATTGACTGGATCAACTCGTCTCTAATGTTCTCTATATCACCCACCAGCTTATCCATTCTCTGGCTAACTGTGTCTTGAAAGGACTGGGCGGATATAATATCAAAGGTGCGGGCCCGCACCTCTCTTATGAACTCTTGGACCTCGGAATGGTCTCCCGATGCCTGGTTTAAGGCCTGCTCCTGGTGGTCGCAAAAGGAAAGTATCTCATCGGAGAGATTAAGCACCTCCTCGGTTGCATCATTTATAAGCTGACTGATGTTCTGCCCGCTGTTCACTATGTCGGGGATTTGTTCTGTGGAATTATTCAGACACGACTTTATGGCCCCGAGGTTTTTCAGCAACAGGTTCATCTCGGAAGCAAGGGTTGCCATAGCCCCCTCGCCGGTTACCGGGGCCTCATGGCTGTAGTCGCCCTGCCCTATGGCCTGCGCCGTTTTTAGTATGGATTCTAAAGGCTTCTGGTCCTTTTTTTTGTCCATAGAATCATCACTCTTTGCCGTGTCCCCGGTAATATTTCTGCTTGTCCAGGTACATGGCCCGATCGGCCTCTTTCAGCATCTGATCCGTGGGCACCCGGTCCGAACCGGATGCGCCAAGGCTTATGGAAACAGGCATATAGTTTCCGCCGGACAGCCTGACCTTTTTTTCCGCACAATGCCTTTTTATCCTTTCCATCAAAGGCAGCGCATTTCCCTGGGTTTTGCCGGGCATGATAATGCAGAATTCATCGCCTCCTATACGGGCGACTATATCCGTGTCCCTGCAAATTTGGAGCAATGCGCCGGCCGTTTCCTTGATAAGGGCATCTCCTGCATCATGGCCGTATAAATCATTCGCCCTTTTCAGGCCGTTGACATCCGCCATTATGATGGAAAAGGGTATATTGTATTTTTCATGTTTTTTCTCTTCCTCGGAAAAGACACTCTCCATATAGGCCCTGTTGAACACGCCGGTAAGCCCGTCCGTGTTGGCCAGCTCCTCCAGCCTCAGGTACAAAAGCCGGTTATCGAGATATGCGCCAAAGGGTTCGGTATAAAGCTGGAGGATTTGTCTTTTTTCATCATCCATATCTGCAACAAGAACCAGGAGGCCCAGCTGCTTTTTTTCGTAACCCAGGATAGGGGTTTGCACTATTTCTTTGTTTGCCCGGGGCAAGGCATTCTCAGGTAATACTACCTGATCCCTGGAGCGACGATCAAGTTCCAGATAACTCTTGGCGATTTTTTCCAGCACGCTTTTTTCTACGCCCCTGGCGCTTTTAAACCAGATATCCCTCCTTTTCTGGTTTTCGAGCAACAACACGGCAAATTGTGTGCCCATCCGACCGGAAAGGATCTTAAGAAATTGTTCGGAAATCTCCTCTGTATCCTCCATTTTTTGCATTGACTGCATCAAATCCACAAGGCCGGAAAATACGTCCTTTTGTTGCTGGATGGTCTCCTTTTGCCTTCGGATTTGCTCGATGAGCACCACCTGCCTGGTGCTGTCCTTGAAAAGCAGAAGAGCGCCTTTGGGACTGGGCAATTCCACAAATGTCTCCGTAAAGTACTTGGGGCCAAGGTTGTGCCCCACAAGGCTGTATTCCTGCGTTGCTTCGCTGTTTACCGCAGGGCAGTTTTCGCAGACAGATGAATACCCGAAGAGCTCGTAGCATTTTCCCGCATTCGGGTTGGGCAGTATGTTAATAAGGGCGGTGTTGCATTCCCTGAGGTTGAAATACTTGTCTATCATCGCCATCCCCTCCGGGAGGTTGTCCATTAAAAGGGACAGCTTATTTTTGAACTCATCCAGATATTTCCTTTTGCTCTCCAAAAGAAAGTTCTTGGCATCAACCTCCCTGCGCAGATACAGGAATTCATCTATAAGCCTCATCTCCTTGTCGATATTCCTCAACATTATCATTATAGCGTTATCATCAAAGGGAACGTATAAGGCTTGAACCATCGTCTTTCCGTTTCCGGGCAGGGGGAGGGGAAACGCCTTTTTGAGCACCCCCGTATTGAATGCCGCGTTTTTCGTTTTCCGGGTTTCCTTTTTCCCTTTTTCCTCAAGGAGCCTGTGGTACTGCTCCTTGATTTCATGTGTATCCGGGTCCTGTCCGAGCAAGTCATGGGAACTTTTGTTCATGAACCTGGCCCTGAAACGGCTGTTTACTATAATAACCGGTGCAGGAAGGGCATTCAGTATGGATTTTTTTGTCTTTGTGATATGCATGAAATTATAGGCCAATTATCCATCGGATATAAATTTTATTGAATTGGGCTTTGATAAAAAGACGTACACACAAAAAAAGTATAAGATAATTTAAGCCGGGATGTCAATAAAAGAGCATTTCGTGGAGAAAGCGTTGCTGTGATTTGCTCCGGCCTACACCTTTCCCAGTGTATCTCTTATAATACGAGAAATATACCTCATGTTGAAGGGCTTCTGTATAAAACCGTTGCAGCCACGATCCAGTATTTCCTGTGCCTGGCCGTTTATGCTGTATCCGCTTGAAAGCAAGACTTTTACATCCGGATCGATCTCCTTGAGCCTGTCGTAGGTCTCACCGCCTCCCATGCCCGGCATTACAAGGTCCAGGATGACCAGGTCGATGCGGGCTTTGTTCTTCTCGTAGACCTCAATGGCCTCCTTTCCGCTTTGGGCTTTAAGCACTTTGTAGCCCAATCTTTTCAGCCACCTCTCTCCCACGTCCAGTATCATCTCCTCGTCGTCTACGAGCAGGATGGTTTCCTTACCCCTTAGGAACTCCCCGGGTGGTTCTTTTTCTTCAACGGCCTTTTTCTCGGATGCAGGCAGGTAGATCTCAAATGTGGTTCCGCTGCCCTTCTGGCAGGAGACGTTTATGAGCCCTCCATGGTTTTCTATAATGCCGTAGGCAGAGGCAAGGCCCAGCCCCGTTCCCATATCCGGGTGCCGGGTGGTAAAGAAGGGCTCGAATATCCGCTGCCTGGTCTCCTCATCCATTCCCACCCCGGTGTCTGTCACGGATATTTTTACATACCTGCCGGGGGAAATCTCAAAGTTTTGAGTACTGATGCAACCCCGGTCAAGGGTGACATTCTCGGTCTGGATATAAAGGTCTCCGCCACCCGGCATGGCCTGCCAGGCATTGACATAGATATTCATAAGCACCTGTTGCACCTGTCCCCGGTCTGCCTCCACGGTCCAGAGGGCATCATCGTATTTGGCGTGAATCTCTATCTCCTTTTTGGTCTGGCCGAACATTCGGTTTTCGTGCCTGATGAGTTTGTTCAGGTCAATGGGTGTTACCTGGTGCTTTCCGCCCCTGGCAAATCCAAGGAGATCTTTGGTCATGTCCGCGGCGTTTCGGACATGTTTCTCTATACCCTTGAGATCGGCATAATCGGGATGGGATGATTCTTTATCCATGAGCAACATTGTTACAATGCCCAGGACGCCCATGAGCAAATTATTAAAGTTGTGGGCAATGCCTCCCGAGAGAGTGCCGAGGGATTCCATCTTCTGGGCTTGCCGGAGTTGGGCCTCAAGCCGCTTCTTTTCGGTTACGTCCTCGCAGACTACCAGTAGGTTTTCTTCATCCAAGGTAACGGGTTTAAAGTTTATACTTTTCTTGCCCCCGTCTTTACAGGCAACAGTAAACGTCCTGGGATGATATTCCCCGATCCCAAACTCCTCTTTATCCTTGATCCATGTTGAAATGGCCTGGTGCCGATAGCCCTTATCAGGAAATGCCTTCTTAAACCACTCCCGGCCGGTAGGGATATCCCCCAAAGTGTAGCCGAATATCTCGGTAAATTTGGGGTTTATATATTTGTAGCGCCCATCCTTATCAATCAGCGATATACCGACCGGGGACTCCTCGCTCAATATGCGGTATTTTTCCTCGCTTTTTCGAAGCGCTTCCGCCGCCTGTTTCGTTTCCTCGTAAAGTCGTGCATTCTCGATGGCCAGGCCGACATGGGAAGCCATGGATGTGCAGAGCCGGATTTGTCCGTGGCTAAAATGGTTATGCCTGGGGCTGCCTATACATATCGCCCCCTGGACCTTTTCTTTTGACTTGATCGGGATTGCGGCAAATGAATGAATCCCTTCCTGGCTTGACAATGGAGTTGAAACTCTGGGGTCTTTAGCTGTATCGCCGACTACTATGGGCTCCCCTGACTTTGCCACTCTGCCCGCAAGGCTCTCACCTGTTTTAAAGGTACGAACCTGTTGTGCAAACTCTTTTGTTACGCCCCGATAGGCGGCGAGGACAAGCTCTTCTGCCTGATAATCCATGAGATAGACGGAGCCGGTATTCAGTCCTATAGTTTCCAGAACTTGGTCAAGGGCCGTTTCCAGGATTTCATTTAGATTCAAGGTCCCGTTCACTAAGGCAGCAATATGGTTAAGGGTGGCCAATTCTTTGTTTTGCCTGTTGATCTGGCCAAATATATCCTTTTTCTCGGTTATGTCGGTAACCAGGGCGAAGAAGCCCTGGACTTTACCGTTTTCATCAAAATCGGGCACATAACTGGCACCTACCCATTTTTTGCCCCCGGTTTTATAGGAAAGGAATTCTTCATAATGTACTTTTTGCCCGGATAGCGCCTCCTGGACGTATCTTTTTATTTGCTTGTAAGTGGCGTCGCCAAGGACTGTTTTATAGTGTTTTCCGATGATCTCTTTTTTTGAGATACCGAACCAGTCTTCATATTGCCTATTCACGAAGCGATAAAAGCCCTCTGCATCTACGTATGAGACAAGCCCCGGCAGGTTATCCGTGATTGCACGTATTTCCTTTTCACTCCTCCTAACCTCCTCCTCCGCCTGCTTGCGCCTGGTGATGTCAACCCAGCTTGAAAGGTGATACTTAAACTCTGCGTTCTCTCTTACTGGTGTGGAGGTT
>CAZZPR010000036.1:0-29294 GCA_964655655.1 uncultured Desulfobacteraceae bacterium
AAGGCGCTTTTGTCCAGTGATGGTCTCCTCTATGCAATTGGCGAGGTTCTTCCACACAGTAGCTACAATTCTTTTATCTCTAAGCAGGGATTTGAAGGCTGTGCTTGGCAAAATGTCAAAAATCAAGGGCGGATTCCTTATTTCACATTTATTTCAAATACCGGCAAAGGCTGTCGGGATACAGCATAAGGATCGCCCTGGTCTCGGCTATGCATATATGAAAGCCCCCTTTATAATTGACATAAGCGCAACTTTTACCTATAGTCCTATGCTCAGGAACCGTTCCTGGAAAGGTTAGAGCACCCATAGAGAATGAATTTCAGTAAAAATATACTTTGTATAGGCGCAGGGTATGTGGGTGGCCCCACAATGGCAATGATAGCCTATAAATGCCCCGGTTACAGGGTAACGGTTATAGACGTAAACCCTGAACGCATTGCACAGTGGAATTCCGACGCCCTGCCCATATATGAGCCGGGGCTCGAAGAGATTGTAAAATCGGTAAGGGGCAAAAACCTTTTCTTCAGCACGGATATAGAAAAGGGCATAAGTGAAGCACACGTCATATTCGTGAGCGTTAATACCCCTACCAAGACATTCGGTGCAGGTGCGGGCATGGCCGCCGACCTTCAGTATTGGGAAAAAACCGCCGCCCAGATAAAGAGGTATGCGGACTCCCCCAAGATAATAGTAGAAAAAAGCACCCTTCCTGTAAAAACCGCCCTGGCCATGGAGAGGATTCTCATATCAAACCGGGAATCCGCACACTTCGAGGTCCTTTCCAATCCGGAATTCCTCTCCGAAGGCAACGCCGTTAATGACCTGGAAAACCCCGACCGGGTATTGATAGGTTCCAGGGAGACGGAAAGCGGGTTAAAAGCAAGAAGGGAGCTGATGGAAATTTACCTCAACTGGGTCCCCGGAGACCGTATCATAACCTCCAATATCTGGAGCAGCGAACTCTCAAAACTCGTGGCCAACGCATTTCTTGCCCAGAGGATATCATCCATAAACTCCATAACGCCTCTCTGTGAAAAAACCGGCGCGGATATAACCGAGGTTGCAAGGGCGGTGGGCACGGACCATCGGGTGGGCGATAAATTCCTGAACGCCAGCGTCGGCTTTGGAGGATCATGCTTTAAAAAGGATATACTCAACCTCGTATATCTTTGCAGGTATTACGGCCTTCAGGAAACAGCGGATTACTGGGAAGGAGTGGTAAAGATAAATAATTACCAGAGGGAACGGTTTGTTATGAATATGCTGAGCGCCATGTTCAATACACTGGCGGGCAAAAGGATATGCCTCTTGGGGTTTGCCTTCAAGGCCAACACCGGGGACACCAGGGAAAGCCCTGCTCTTTTTATCGCCAAAAGGCTGCTGGAGGAAAGGTGCGAACTGGTGATAACCGATCCAAGGGCCCTGGAAAATGCAAAAAAAGACTTTCAGGGAATAGGCGGCAGGGTAAGCTTTGTCCCTGACCCTTACGAGGCGGCCTCCGGTTGCCAGGCCCTGGCTGTAATGACAGAATGGGGCATATACAGGGAACTCGATTTTGAAAGGCTATACCGTTCCATGGTAAAGCCCGCCTTTATCTTTGACGGAAGAAATATACTGGATCACAAAAGGCTGTTTGAGATAGGCTTTAATGTCTATCCACTGGGCAAACCCCCCCTGAGCGCCTTTAATCCACAAAATACCGGGTAGCATGAATTATAATCAAAAACGCATTCTGGTTACAGGGGGAGCCGGCTTTCTGGGGTCCCATCTCTGCGACCGGCTGGTTGCCCAGGGACATGATGTGCTGTGCCTGGATAACTTTTTTACCGGATCCAAGAGAAATGTTCAGCACCTTTTCGGAAACCCGAATTTTGAACTCATACGCCACGACCTGGTCCGGCCGATCTTTCTGGAGGTAGATGAGATATATAATCTGGCCTGTCCCGCCTCCCCAGTACATTACCAGTACAATCCCGTAAAGACGGTCAAGACAAATGTCATGGGTGCAATACACATGCTGGGCCTGGCAAAAAGGGTGAAGGCAAAGATACTTCAGGCTTCTACAAGCGAGATTTACGGAAACCCCACTGTGCATCCTCAAAAAGAGAACTACTGGGGAAACGTAAATACCATAGGCCCAAGGTCTTGCTACGACGAGGGAAAGCGGTGCGCCGAAACACTCTTTTTTGACTATCACCGGCAAAACAATGTAAATATCCGGGTGGTCCGTATATTTAACACCTATGGGCCGAGAATGAACCCCAACGATGGCAGGGTTATAAGCAACTTTATCGTCCAGGCCCTCGAAAACCGGGATATAACCGTTTACGGAGACGGCTCCCAATCCAGATCTTTCTGTTATGTGGACGACATGGTAGAGGGAATTATGCTTATGATGAATGCCCCGGACGATTTCCCAGGACCGGTAAATCTGGGAAACCCCGATGAATTCAATATACTTAATCTTGCCGAAATGATTCTTAAATTGACTAAAAGCCGCTCCAAGATCATCTTTAAACCCTTGCCCCAGGATGATCCCCTGCACCGCCGCCCGGATATCGCCCTGGCCCAGGAAAACCTGGCCTGGCAGCCCAGTTTGCTCCTGGAGGAGGGTCTTTCAAGGACCATAGAATACTTCAGGGCCTTACTCCGCAAACCATCTATATAACCCTGGCTTTTTATGTGCCACCCGGTTTGCATAACCTAATAAAGACACACCCATCTCCGGTAAGAAATATCTCATCAAAAATATTGCTCAGTTTACAGGGGGCTATAAGGATCAAAAAGTAATATTTTTGTGAAAGAGTTTTATCACCAAACCCCGCAAAACCGCAAAAAGGCCTGCCTGTTACCGGGAGGCAATATCTCAAAAAGAAATACCACAGGGTTGGGCAGTGCCCGAAATATTGGGGGTTTACTCCGGGGAGTTTTTAACCCAGATTGTGCAGTAGTTGGCTATTGCACAATCTGGGTTAAATACAACCGGATACAACAGTGTCTCCTGATATGTCCTTTGAGGAGTGCATGCAATTGGGGCAGGAAATGGGCTATGGTGCATTTCCCGTAGGAGAAGACAGCGGCCTCGTAGGTATCGTAACAGAGTCTGACACAGTGAGGCCTCTAACCAAAATTTTGGGCTTAAAGGAAAACGTGAAGAGGGTTGCAATAAAGACCAACAAAAAATTCGGGAACCTGAAGGATATAATGAAGATACTTGGTAAAAACCAGGTCCCCCTGTTGAGCCTGCTTGCTTTGGTAAGACCGGAAGAAGATAATTGGCTGGTTGTGTTGAGGTTAAAGAACAAAAAAAGCCCAAAACATAGCGGAACTGTTTAAACTTTCCGGCTTCAATGTTACTGATGTAAGTTAGTATTTGACTCCCGGGAAACATTCGGCTATAAGGCTTGGCTGAAAGCCGGGACAAGGTTTTCGGGCGGAGGAAAAGCTCCGGCAACCATAATTTATGCAGCCTTCGCAGGGAACGCCGGATTGAAAATAAAAACCTCTGGACATTTGACCCGAGGAACAATAAAAATAATATTAATTATACTAAATTCCAGAGGAAAAAAGCATGATAGAAAACCCAGTTTACAGAAAAGTACTTTTCTGTACCGATTTTTCGGAGAACTCAGACCTCGCATTTGGGTATGCCCTGGGCATAGCCAAAAGGGACGGCGGCACCTTGTACATTATGCATGTAGTACCGGATAATCCTTCAATGGCCATAGTGTCGGGTTTTGTGCCCAAAGAAATGTATACGGAGATACAGGAAAAAGTCGAAAGCAATCTGAACCAAAACTACAGACACTACCTGGATAAGATAGATAAAGACATTGAGTTCAAGGTGGTAACCGAATACGGCAGGGAGCAAGAGGAGATAATCAAGTTCGCAAAGAAAGAAGATGTTGACATCATAGTGATAGGTACCCATGGCAGAACAGGGAAAGATCATGTGTTTTTTGGCAGCGTTGCAGAGAAGGTAATCCGGCATAGCCCTCTTCCAGTCTTTGTGATTCCAGGTAAAAAAAACCACTGAAATCTTTAAGCCGGGAAGATTTTTTAAAATAAAGGAAATGCCCGGCATAAAAACTCACTCACTTTGACAATCAGACAAAAAACGAGATGATACCCGAGTTTTTATCCGTATTGCAAAATGAAATCCTTTTCAGCTACAAAGTCGATTAAAAGCCAGAAAGACCATATTATAACGATAACACCCTATGATCAGAAATATTATAATTCTTTACTTCAAATGTATGACAGCTATAAGCCCCTGGGGTCAGTACAGGGGCTTCCGCCGATAAACAAGGAAAAAAGGCATACTTGGACCCAGGACATGATCAGCAACGCCACGAACCTTCTGGCCTTATTTGAGGGCAGGGTTATTGGGCATGCAAGCCTTTTTTCCGTACCTGTAAATTGGGCGGAGTATTTTATCTTTATTCATCAGGATTTTCAAAGACAGGGTATCGGCACTGCAATCAGCCTTTATGTTATCGAATGGGCACATGAGGAAAAACTCTCTACAATATGGCTGACCGTAGAGAGAAATAATTTTGTGGCCATTTCCCTTTACAGAAAAGTGGGCTTCAAACGCATAGGTTCATGCGATGATTGCTGGGAGATGATATTGACTATTGCGGAGTAACGATTCCGAGATTACACTTAGGTCTTTAGTGCCTCCTCCGGGGATGGTGGAAACCCCTCGCCTTCAGGCGAAGCACATCCCCCGTGGTCGCCCGGCGACAAGGTAAATATGGAATATCCTCCGGCTGAAGCGGAAGGGTTTAGACATTTGTTAATGTGTCAAATACCACCGTCTGAAGACGGCGGTATGCATAGGCGTAAGTCGATTTCAAATCGACAATTGACAAAGCCCACGCCTTATAGGCGGGGGTAGTTTACTGGAAAATGTCTCGTTGCCCTATCCATCCTGCCCTGGCGGGACTCATTGAAAGGGGCAAGACATCATAATCGGAATCACAAATGAAAGAAGGAGGTTGTAAACATGGAAGAAAAAAAGAATGTATCATTAGAGGGAAAAGTCTTTTCCGTTCCTGAGGAATGGAAGAAAA
The DNA here is from genome assembly GCA_964655655.1 of uncultured Desulfobacteraceae bacterium. Lineage (GTDB taxonomy): Bacteria > Desulfobacterota > DSM-4660 > Desulfatiglandales > B25-G16 > CAZZPR01. The sequence continues at coordinate 5,076 of CAZZPR010000036.1, forward strand.
TGGCTTACATTGACGGAATTGATAAGTATAGGGAAATTTGGCGGCGTTCCCTGGAGAAACCGGAGGAATTCTGGGCGGAAAAGGCAGATGAATACATATCCTGGTTCAAGAAATGGAACAAGGTATGTGAATATGATTGGGATAAGTCCCCGGAACACAAATGGTTCACTGACGGGAAGCTCAATGCTTGCTACAACTGTATTGACAGGCATTTGGATAAAAGGGGTGATAAAACAGCCATAATATTCGAAGGCAATGACCCCTCGGACAGCAGAACATATACATATAAACAGCTTTATGAAGAGGTATGCAAGTTTGCAAATGCATTAAAGGCAAAGGGGATTAAAAAGGGAGACCGTGTCTCCATTTACCTTCCAATGATTCCTGAGCTGGCAATCTCCATGCTTGCATGTGCCCGGATAGGAGCAATACACAGCATTGTATTTGGCGGATTTTCCGCTGATTCTCTTCGAGACCGGATCCAGGACTGCGAAGCCAAGGCATTAATCTCCTGTGATGGCGCTTTCAGGGGCGCAAAGGCGGTTCCGACCAAACAAAATGCGGACAATGCACTGAAAGACTGCCCCACCGTTGAAACCAATATTGTAGTAAAGAGGGCCAATGTCGATGTAGAATGGAATGATGATTTGGATACATGGTATCATGAAGAAATGGAAAAGGTTGATTCAGACTGTCCTCCAGAGGAAATGGATGCAGAAGACCCGCTTTTCATACTCTACACGTCAGGGTCCACCGGTAAGCCCAAAGGTGTACTTCACACTACGGCCGGCTATCTATTATATGTTTCCCTTACCCACAAGCTCGTGTTCGACTATCATGAAGACGATGTGTTCTGGTGCACTGCTGACATCGGATGGGTTACAGGACATTCCTACATAGTCTACGGGCCTTTGTCCAACGGGGCTACTACAATTATATTTGAGGGTGTCCCGACATACCCTGATCCGGGAAGGTTCTGGCAGGTTGTAGAAAAATACAAGGTAAACATATTCTATACTGCCCCCACTGCTATAAGGGCTATAGCCAAAGAAGGAAATCAATGGGTTCAAAAATACGACCTTAGCTCCCTGAAACTCTTGGGTACTGTGGGTGAGCCCATTAACCCCGAGGCATGGCTGTGGTATTATAATGTAGTGGGTAATGGTCGTTGCCCGATAGTGGACACATGGTGGCAGACCGAAACCGGTGGAGTCCTTATAACACCTCTTCCCGGGGCCATAGACATAAAGCCGGGATCAGCCACACTTCCCTTTTTCGGGGTTGAGCCCTGCATTGTAGACGACGACGGCAAAGAACTCCAAGGTGCATGCCAGGGTGCCCTTACCATGAAAAGGCCCTGGCCTGGCTTAATGAGAACCGTATATGGAGATCCTGAAAGATTTAAGGAAACATATTTTGTACAGTTTCCTGGAAAATACTTTGCAGGAGACGGTGCACAAAGGGATGAAGACGGGTATTATTGGATTACAGGCAGGATCGACGACGTAATAAATGTATCCGGTCACCGAATGGGCACAGCAGAGGTAGAGAGCGCCCTGGTTTCTCATTCCAAGGTGGCTGAAGCGGCTGTTGTGGGCTATCAGCACGAGATAAAAGGTCAATCTATATATGCCTTTGTCACCCTGAATTCGGGTGTGGAAAAGTCCGAGGAATTAAAGAAGGAACTGGCAAAACATGTAAGAAACCAAATTGGTCCTATTGCTACTCCGGAAAAAATCCAGTGGGCCGAAGGACTGCCCAAGACAAGAAGCGGAAAGATCATGCGCAGAATACTTAAAAAGATAGCCTCCGGTGCTATAAAGGAAATCGGGGATACAACCACTCTGGCTGATCCCAGTGTTGTCGAAAAGCTTATAGCCGAAAGGATATAAAGTATTGCGGCAGGCCGTGGCGGAAAAAAACGTGCCCGGTCTGCCGTCCCCAGCCTTACAATCAATTTGTGCCGATATTGTTTAAAAAGGCCTATTATTTACAGTAAATTAAATAATAGGCTGAACATAGGCGGCGGATAGATTAAATGAACTATACTGATCTGGCAGAAAAAATAATTGAATCCGCGGTGCATACATCTATTGTCATGGCGGATTTCACCGGAAAAATAATAGCCTTTAACCGGGGAGCCTCCAACCTGTTTGGATATACCCGGGAGGAGGCAATCGGACAAAGTCTTCCGGAGCTCACCTTTACAAAAGACGACCTGGATACGTCCCTTTTTGAACATATAGTGGAAAGGGCTAAGCAGGAAGACTGGGTGGAGGAAAGGCATGCACGAAGGCACAAGAAAGGCGGGGAATTCTCTGTAATCTCAACCATAACCTGCGTGAAAGACGAGAATGGGAAGCCCTTCGGAATTCTCGAAATAGCCCAGGATATGCCCAACCTGTTCAGGCTGGAAAGGGAGCTCAAAGGGTCCAAAAAATTTCTGGAAAACATCCTTGAAAGCTCTATAGACTCCATCGTCACCACTGATAAAAAGGGATATATCACCTATGCAAACCGTTCCTTCAAGGAGCTTATAGGGCTGCCCGGACAGCAGCTTATCGGGCAGCACATCTGCAATTACTACAAAGACGGCATAGACCAGGCCCGCCTTATAATGGAAAAGCTAAAAGAATTCGGCCGCATAAGGGACTATGAATTCGACATGAAGGTGGGCGAGCGAATAATCCCCATAAGGACTTCAGACAGCCTTCTGCATGATGACTACGGAGAAATCGTGGGCACAATGGGGGTTTTTCAGGATATCACTGCAAGAAAAAAACTCTCCGACAGGCTTTCCGCCACCCATGCAGAATTGGTGCAGGCAGTAAAGATGAGGGCCCTCGGAGACCTGGTAACCGGCGTGGCCCACGAGATAAATAACCCACTAATGGCATCCGAGACATTTCTTCATCTACTTGAAAAGGAAAAACTGCCCAGCCACGGATCAAGGAACAAGATATTGCTGGTAAAGGAATGCAATAATAGAATACAAAACATAGTGAACAGGCTCAAGGAATTTTCCCGGCAGCCCAAATTCGAGTTCAGCGCCATGTTTGTAAATGATGCAGTTTCATCCGTGCTCACTTTAACCCGCCAGCAATTGCTGAACGAGGGCATAGAGTTGAAGTTAAAATTATCCGATAACCTTCCCCCGGTATTGGGCGACAAAAACCAGATAGAACAGGTGCTTCTCAATCTTATATCCAACGCCCGTGACGCCATGGAAGATAACCGGCAAAAGCTCCTGACCGTGGAGACGAAATTAGAAAATGAAGACAGAAAAGTGGAAATCTACGTTTCAGATACCGGAAAAGGCATGGCCACCGAGCAGATAGAACAGATATTTAATCCCTTTTTTACCACCAAGGACTCGGATAAAGGCATAGGTTTGGGCCTATCCATAACCTACAGAATTATAGAGGACCACCAGGGAAGCATCAAGGTAAACAGCCGCTTGAAAAAGGGCACAACCTTTACTGTAAGTCTGCCGGTTTATATCGCCGGGGCAAAGGAAAAGGATGTTTCACAATAAATACCGTTCAGCGGCGTTGGAGAGAATACAAAAAAGTGTTAAACTGCAACAAAAGAATTTTCCAAAATTCCTTGGGCGCAGCCCGGGGTTGAAATATTCATAAACCAGAGGTAAAAGATGTCTCACAAAATCTTGGTGGTGGACGATGATATACTCGTACTTCAGGCTTTAGAGGAATTACTCCAATCCTCCGGCTATGATGTTAAAACTGCCCACAGGGGGTGGGAGGCAATGGATATTCTGGCCAAAGAACACTTTGACCTTTTGATTCTTGATGTTGTCATGCCCAAGATGACCGGGTTTGATGTGTGCAGGGCAATAAGGGAACGGGACGACGAAATGTCCAGGGTCAAGATAATAATGTTAACAGCAAAGACCAGCTCCAGGGATTCAGAGCAGGAAAAGCTCTGTGGATGCGACATGTATCTTACTAAGCCCATAGACCCCCAAAAACTAAAAAATATTATCACTCAATTACTGGAAGGGAGAAAAACTTAGGCTTCTACATCCTGAGGCCTGATCTCAGGGATAAATAGATGCGCAAATGCTCGGGAGCCAAATGGCCACCGGGCCTGTTTGACGATACTGGAATATATTTAACTTAAAGGGCGTTTTAATTGCATTCCATTTTTTACTATTCGAATGATCTGTCCTGCTATGATTTCGGCCCGGACCATCCGTTCAAGCCGGAAAGGGCCCAAAAAACCCTTAACCTGTGCCGTAGATACGGCACACTCTTTGTGCCGAACACTTCCGTTCAAACTCCTTCCAAGCTTGCCTACGAAAAGCTTCTACTTGCACATTCCGAGGAATATCTTGATGTGCTTCAGAGGATAAGTAAAGGTGAAATATTTAAGGAGATGTTCAAATTCGGAATAGGCACAGAGGATAATCCGCCTTTACCGGGCATATATGACTGGTCTGTAGGCTGCGCCGGCGCCACCTGGGGCGGAATAATGGAAATTCTGAAAGGCAATGCTGAAGTAGCCTTCAACCCTCTAGGCGGATACCACCACGCCCTTCGGTCCAGTGCATCCGGCTTCTGTTATATCAATGACATAGTCATAGCCATAAGGGACGCGTTGAACTATGATAAAGGCATAAAAATCGCCTATCTGGATATCGACGCCCATCATGGAGATGCTGTCCAGAAGGCATTCTATGAAGAAGACAGGGTTCTTTTCATTTCCATGCATGAAAGCGGTGAAAACATCTATCCCTTCACCGGTTTCGCCCGTGAACTCGGTGAAGGCAAGGGAAAAGGCTTTAATATAAACATCCCCTTTCCGCCCGGTACTGACGACGAAATCTACATGTACGCATTTTACCAGATAGTGGTCCCCAGTATCCGCAGGTTTCAGCCGGACCTGCTGTTTACCCAGGTAGGGGCGGACAGCATTATATCCGATCCCTTAACGGACTTTATGCTTACCAACAATTCATACGTAGAGATCATAAAACAGATAAAAACCCTGTGCCTGAAGGTATTGGCCACAGGGGGAGGCGGCTACGATATTTATCGCACCGCCAGATGCTGGACACTGGCATGGTCCATACTTAACGACCTTGAGCCCAAAGATGAGTTCGCAGGCCTTGTAGGAGGCATGATGTTCGGGCCGGAGATGGAGGTAAGCAGCCTTTACGACAGGCCTTATATAGTGAAAGGGCCGAAAAAAGAAAAGATTCGAAAACAAGTTGAAAAAACAGTTAAATTTCTCTTCGAAAAACTTGGCCTGTGAATAAAACGCCCCGTCTAATAAGCGGGGCGTTTTATTCTGTTTTGTTGATCTCCTTAATCCTTTATGTTCAGCGTCCTCTTTACCAGCCATTTGTCATGCTCGTAGTCGATTACCCGCTGGAGCATGATCTTCTGGGCCATAACAGGGCCTGCCCCGTGCCAGGTGCCCACGCCGTGAAGCCCGGCCGTCCAGTTTTGCAACAGCTTGGTGACCTTCATTATATTTTCAGTTGATGTATCTGAACCGAAACCCAGATATTCCTTTACATAACCTTTCACCTCTGCGTTTTTAAGCTCTTTCAGAGAGGGGAGGGTGACGATCAACCCGGCCCCTATGTCACCTGCCAGCGCCATTATTTTCCAGAATGAATTGGCCACATTCAGCTTGGATACGTTGCCCATCAATTCATCCGGCAGATATACTCCAGAGCCTTTGGGCTCCTCGGCGCCTTTCCGGGCAGCGGCAATACCGCAGGCCCTGCAGGTCTCCCGCAGGGCCACCATCTCCATAAGATGGTCGTTAATGTGGGATGCCTTTTCAAGGCCTTTATATTCTTGAATAAGCTTGCAGGCACCGATTATCTGGTTCATAAATCCCACCTTGCAGGTGCCCCCGCAGGTCATGCGGTGGGTCTTTGCAAACCTGGTAACGAATTTCACGGAGTACTGGTACTCCCCGCAGTGGAATACCCGCTCCCATGGAACGAATACATTGTCGAAGACGACCATGGAGGTCTCCCGCTGACCGTAGAGGGGGTTTCCAAGCTCTTCCAGGTCGTCCACCTGGTCCCGTTCCGCGGAATAAGGGGTATACTGGCATATGTAGGTGATTCCTTCGGCGTCCACAGGTGTGGCAAAGGCTACTGCGTAGTCCTCCTCTCCCTTGTAATGGGCCGCCTGGGGCAGTACATTTATGTAGTGGCTTCCGAATGCCCCGCTGATGTTTATCTTGGCCCCCTTAACCACGATCCCGTCTTTATTCTTGTCTACAATTTTTAACGAGAGATAGGGATCGGGCCAGTCGAGGGTTTTCTCCGTCCTGCTTCCCCTGGGCTCTGTCAGGGCTCCGGCAACGGAGAGGTCATTCCGCTGCACCATCTTTAGATATTCCAGGAACCTGGAATGATAATCGGTACCCAGTTCCTGATCCATCTCCCAGGTGTTTGCATAAAGGGAGTGAAAGGAGTCATACCCTACGCACCGGTATATGCATGTTCCCAGCATTTCCGCGGTAAAGGTGCCCGCCTCCGCCTTTGCAACGAGCTCATCCGTGCTGGTACTCACGTGCGTGTATCTGTTAACCGTGTCCTTAATTATGGGCGAGTAGCATGTCATAATATCCTTATACTCCGGGTCAAGTGCCCACTCATAGCTTGCCTTGTTTGCCTCTATTACTGTTCTTGTATTTCTGTTGGTCAGTATGTTTTCAACCCTTTCTCCGTTCATAAATACCCGCGGTTTTACCTTTTTCAAGCTCTCTTCGAATTGTTCCGGTGTCATCAGGGCCATTTTTCCTCCTCCGTGTTAGGTTGATTTACTGAAATGATATGGTGTATCCTTACGAGGTCAGTCTACTGATGTCAATAATTTTTATGAATTATGGAAAGAATGGAGACGGACCGCAAGGAACCCGCAACAGCAGCTACCCTTTAAAAAAACGCCGACACGCCCGGCAAATACCCCAACTTTTTAATTGTATGACCTGAATATTTGATAAAAATAATTTTGATAATTATTTGAATTCACTGCTGTCCAAAATAGAATGAAATCCGCTAATTTGGACAGATAAGTACCTGGTTTTACATAATGCCATCATTGCCGGGAATTCAGGCTGTCTTGATTTTAGAATGCTGTCCAATAACTGCGATCTTTCTGAAAATAGGTATCTCACAAGGTATCATTCCCGGAAAAGTCATAAAATAAGCCGATTTGGAGAGCCAACTTCGGGTATAAAAGGCAATACTTGTAGTCATATGGTTCAAATCCTGTGCAAAGAAAAAACCGATTTTGGACAAGAGTGATTCAGCATACTTCATCATGATGACCGATATTTACCAAAACGATTTCTTTGTCTTTAAAATAAAATTCAAGGGTAACTCGGTAGGATATATTGATAGAAATAGAATGCAGGCCTTTCAATTTACCTTTAAGCCGATGGAGCCTTAATGATGGATGGTGGGGATCATTTTCCAATATTTTTAAAGTTTTTTCATATTGACTGATCAACTCCGGATGCTTTTTTACAAATCGCTTTGCTTTATTAATATAGCTATCTGTGTATATCAGTTTATATTTCATTTTGTAATACGTTTTATGTGATCATCAACACTTTCAATGACATATTTTCCGTTTTGGTATTCTGATCTTGTTTCATGCAAAGCAGCATCAAGTTCACATTCACGTAAGTAATTATATTGTTCCATATCCATAATTACATACTTTTCTTTACCACGGACTGAAATGATTAATTCTTTTGTATCAATTAATTTGCTTTCAATAACCGATACACCTTTTGTTTTTAATTGATTTGCTGTAATAACGTCCATAATAACCTCATTAACAATATTGTTTATTGCATTATTTAGAGGACTATTATAAGTATTTTAAGAGATTTAGTCAAATATAAAATTGACATCATAATCAACCGGAATTGGTTAAAAACCTGCCAATCCGGTTATCATGCCGTGTGTGCCAGGCAGGGCACGTAGCTAGTGAGGTGAAAGCCCTCACACCAGGTATTCGCAGAGCCGAAGGTCAGGAGAAGGGCAAGGGCATCGTCGTGAGGCGGGGTCTGGAGGAAGCCCAATCCAGGGATGCGGGGCGACCTATAGGAACCGGATCAGAGGTGTGGCACACCCGGGACGAGCGGGCACCTGTCTGTGTGCGATGACGCACAGGCAGGCGTGACTGCGAAGTCCTCCATCTGCAAAGGGGTGTGCTTAATAAATCCGGCGTTTACGCATCGAAAGTTACGTGTCTTACCCCGGGAGATCTGTACAGTGTCCCAACTAGGGACTGAGAGTGGCGAGATCCAGCCTGACCGCTGTACAGAAGTCAGCAGAAGGCATAGTAGGAGAAGAGAAACATGCATCATGCTTTGGAAGCATGGACGAACCAGGAACCCGCCCAGTGATCGGAAGAGCAGGTGCCGGAAACTCTCGGCCTAAAGGGAAGAAGCCTTTGATGCTATGCCGCCTCTGAAGGCCCGAACGGTTCCCTGAGAGGGGATTTAAATGATAGGACGACAAGACGAAGGACGAGTGAACAATAGACCGGCAAAACAATTATGGTTGCCCTTTGAAATAAAGGGCGAATTGTTCACATCGAAATCCGACACCGTTAGTCCGGTCGGAGATGAACAGCTTATGGAGAGGGTGGTAGACAGGGAAAAGGTTGATAGTTTTAGTATGGTTTTGAAGGCCCTCTCAATGGATCAGTTTTCGGCCGAGGCAAAAAGATTGGGCCGGATACAAAGTCAACTAACGGCGGGATGGTAGGCGGTCTCTTGTGACCCGGACGAAACCGCAACCGGATTTATTCCCTCTTCTCCTCTACGGCCTGAGAAATCTCCTTAAGGAGGGCTTCTAATAGCTCAATTTCCTTTCCGAACGAAGCCCAATCCCCCTGGCGCAGGTAGTCTATGGCTTTTTTGTAGCGCGCCAACGCCTGAGGACCAAGGGTATATATATCAAGGGTTTCGGGGGGAGCAGGAACCACTGGTTTTTCAAAAGAAGCCTCCTTTCCCACCACTCTGCGCAAGGCTGTATCAAGATTTTTATCCATAGCCAGCCGATTGCCAAAGGCCACAATAACCCGCTTCAGTTCAGGCAGTGAAGCGGCCTTTGATTGGTCAACCGTTGAGGGAGAGCCTGTTTCCCCTCCTCGAGATCTCCTCAATCCTCTGGGTTGAGTCTGAGTTCGAGGAGCCCCCTCAGTTTCTTCTTGTTTTGCCTCCAGAAAAACCGGTTCTGCGTAAATAAATGAGTCACCCACCGGAATTGCCAGCAGATTGCCTCTAATAACCCTGGAACCTCTCTGGCTCCATAAGGTGAATTCCCGAGCGATTTCAGTTTGCTGATTAACTCTTGCCTCAATCTGCATTGGCCCGTACACGAGCTTTTCCTTGGGCAGTTTAAAGACCAGTAAATTACCATAATGAGGAAAATCGCATCTGGCTGCCAGCCAGCCTATCATATTGTCTTTCTTGGAAGGAGTAAAAGGGAGCATCAAAAGAAATTCTTCTTTCTCTTCCCCAGGGAGCTTTATGATCACGTAGTAGGGTTCCATTTCCAGCCTCTTCTCACCGTAGATCTCGTCCGGGATCTGCCAGAGATCTTCCTGGTTATAAAAAACCTGCTCATCCTCCATGTGGTACAGGCAGTACACATCTACCTGCATCTTAAAGAAATCCATGGGATACCGCAGGTGCTTCTTCAGATCGGCGGGCATCTCACTCAGGGGCCTGAATAATTCGGGGAATATGCGAGCATAGGTATTTGCCAGGGGATCGGCTTCATCAACCAGGTAAAAGGATACGTCACCGTTATATGCGTCGATGACCACCTTCACCGAATTCCTTATGTAGTTGAGCCTCTTATTATTCCAAGGACTTCGCGACCGGCTGGAATAGGGATACATAGCAGATGTGGTGTAGGCATCCTGAATCCAGTAAAGCTTCCCTTCGGAAACAACAAGGTATGGATCACGGTCATAATCCAGAAAAGGAGCTATAGCCCGCACTCGTGTACCGATTCGGCGATTGTACATGATGCTGCTCTCAGGGCCCAGATACGTGGTAAACATAATCTGGGGGTCCAAGAATTCAAGGGCAAACAGCGCCCTTCGAAAAAAGGATGTGATGGGAACTCCGCCTGTTCCTTGATAAATCGTATAGACGTTCTTGTCCCCGCGCGGATAATCGAATTCCTCGGTTTTGGTCTTGACGAGCACGTATTCTTCGGTCTTTTCGCCGTAATAGATTTCAGGGCGGTCTACCTTTAGGTCAGGGTGAGATTCAGGGGGAACATCCTTAACCAGGAGCCTGGGGAGCCCTTCCCTGCTTACCTCGTTTACCGGGCTGAGTGCCAGGCCATAGCCATGGGTATAAATCAGGTGTCTATTAACCCACGTATTTGCCTGGGGAGGCAGTTTGTTTATGAGCATCTCCCGGGCAGTCAGGTTGACCTGCCGCAATTGATTATCGACAACATAGCGGTCTATGTCTACGTTATTAAAATCGTAATAAAGGCGTATAGCCTGGATCTGCCGGTAGGTTTGAAGGAGCGGTCGTTCGTCCCAGATCCTGATGTTCTGGATGGTCAAATCGTTCTCTTTGATATCTTCCGCACTCAGGGTTTCGCTGACCGGAAACCGCTCCTCCGTTATCCTGTTCAGATTATAGGCCCTGCGCGTAGAATCTATATTGTAGGCAATGTAGGCGGATTCCTTGGCTAATTCATTGGGTTTAACGACGACTTTTTGTATTAGGGAAGGAAGGATGATGGCAAATAACACCGCGGCTCCAACCCAGATTCCCACCCCCATCCAGATTACCCGTTTCTTGGGCCGACGGATGCTGTAAAAAAGGAGCGCTGCCAAGGCGAGAGAAAAAATGATCAACACCCGATAGGCCAAGATCTTAATGGTGATATCGGTATAGCTGGCACCAAAGGCGGGGCCATAAGTGGAATAGAGCAGCTTGTACACCTTGAGATGGTAGCCCCAGGCCAGGAGAATTACCACAAGCCCCGCCAGGAACAGGAGATGTTTTTTGACGCTGGGCGCAATGGTAATCTTGGGCATCGAGGGGGGGCTTCCTTCCACCGGGGTAAAACCACCGATTATTTGGAGTCCGCCCTCTTTGAGGTACCATCCCATAATAAGAAGGCCGGTGAACACAAAGAGGATCAGCAACCCATTTTGAACGAAGAGGTAAAAAGGAAGAGAGAACACATAAAAGCTGATGTCCTTGTGAAAAATGGGGTCCGTGCTTTCGAAGGGCTGCTGATATACGTATCGAAGGAACATATCCCATTCATAGGATCCCTTGGTGGCAAATATCACGCTAATAAGCAGGACAATCACCATAAACAGGATGCTCCCGGTTCTGCCTGAAATGCCCAGCTGTGCTAGATAGCCGCCATCCTGATTAAAGGCCATTCTCTGATCTCCGCCCGGACTGAGGCGACTGGCAGCATACAGGTTGAGGGCTATGATAAGGATAAATACCACCCATACCCCCAAACCGAAGCCGAATTTACTCAAAAGCATGGTCCAGAACACGGATGCAAACTGCAGCTCTCCGAACCACAGCCAATCAGGGTAGAGAGAAAAAACCAGCCACAGCAAAAGCAAAACCAAAACCCCAACCCCGATGAGTATCTTTTTCTTCATGCTGAGATCTCCTTTACCGCGAGGAAAAACCATGAGGCCGTAAATATGGATACATGCTCTTTATCCTCTACTATTTAGTGGAATGTATCTGTAAAAGGTCAAGTATAGGGAAGAACAGCATGAATTGCAAGGGGTTTTTCGCTAACTGGGGTTTTTCGCTAAGGGTGGTTGTAATGGAATGCCTCGGCCTCGCTTAATCCTATGCTGGAAATGCGGAGCTATCTTCTCTACTATTCATTAGGATAGGAAAATAATCCCGGGGAACGTACTCGTTATCGAGGAGCACTCGGTAGAACCGACAGCGGAAGAAGAACAGTTCGAACATATCGTTAGAAAAGGAGACACCCTGTCTGAAATCGCTCAAAACTACTGGGCAAGCCCTGACCTTAGTCAGACAAATCACATATTTTTGGCTTGTTTGATATTCTGTTGGTTCGGATGGATACCTCAGGTCTTAGGGCCGAAAGGAAAGCTGCTCAATATAATAGTGCAAGGTAACCACCTCTGCTGTTAATCGTTTAGCGGTATCCGACCAGTTGCCGGAGATAGATAAATATCTATAAGTTGTTTTAGAACCAACGTCCCATCTTCCCACATCTTTTAATGTCAGATCCTCGTTTGCTATCTCATACACTGTGGCCCCCTATAACTTCGACAATAGCTTATTTGTAGCAGCGGAGGTCATCGAAATTGCGGTCTGGTTAGATTCTCTGTTAATCTTTGAACCGCTGTTTGATATATTCCTGTGTATGGCTGGCGCTGAGTTCAGTAGTAGATGGCCCAGTGCGAATATAGAACCGTTCTGTTTCGCCATCTTTGAGAAATATCGGCGTTGGAGACATTCGGCACTTTATGACCATAACTCGGGTGTCCTCGTAATCATCGAATCGAACATGCATGCTGGTTATAGCCTGGACTCCCAAGCGTGATTTGACGACATCCACTAGATGGAGACTCATCTTATCTTCATTGGGAAAATTGTCCGCTTGAATACCCACAGGACTACCATCATCTGAAACGCCTATAACCAAAACACCACCATTTGTATTCAGAAGTCCGGCTAGTGTCTTTAGTACAGACAATTCCATACGAGGGTCCTTGCTGCCAGTATGCAGGTTAATTCGAAGAGTGGACTTGAACTCAACCTCTTCAGATTCGCCATTTATTACCATCTTAGACAGGTCGAACTCGGCCCCAGCTAATTCTTCCTCTATTTTCCCGGTTGAAAGGGTAGCATAGCCCTCGGAAATTACCTGTGCCATCAATTCCCGTCGTTTCTCTAAAAATTCACGGTAATCCAAGTGCTCCCAGTTAGGTGGAAGAGCATGCAAACGATACATACGCTCGACTTCAGTATGACTGAAACATTCCTCCTTCAGCCGTGCTTCCATCCCAGGTAAGTAATCCCTTGGTGCTTTGTCTGATATGTCAGTGTTATCTGCCCATTCCACCAAGGCATAGTTGGCTATCTGGTTGGTATCGCGGATCGCCTTAATATCTTGCCTGCTCAAGAATCCTTTAGGAAATAGATGATGTCGCTCAATGCTGCGAACCGCATGCACAGAAGGATCCAATAAATCAGCCACCTTTATCTTTGAAAAAAGTGCCCTAGCATCTAGAAGCACCAAAGCTGCATAATAGGCGAATAATGATGGGCTTCGTGGTGAGGAGGTTGCCAGATAATTAGGCAGTGATACGGCCCAAAAATCATTTGTAAGGGTGATATCGCAGATTTGGTTAAGAGTCTTTACAAAATCAGCAGGGGTGCCTACATCACGCAATCGGGCTAAATCGAATTCCATGGCAGATTCTGGCGAGCCAGTAAACCGACCAGTTACCGCCGACATAAAAAACCATCTGGCAATAACACGCCTCAGGTCGAACTCGGGTACATTGTATTCAGTGCGACCAATCAGGTAAAGTATATAAGAAAACAGCAAGTTGTTTTGTGAGCTTATCATCTTACCACTCCGAAAACCGGCTTGACGAATACAGTTCATGAAGTCGTGCCAGTACTGTAAGCTTAACGTCCTCTTCTGAGCATCCTTTAGCAATTCAAATTGGCGCTCCCTCCGTTCGTCACTGAATTTTTCAGTTTCTAAATCCTTGCCACGCAAAATCGAATAAACATATTTTAATCTGGCGCGCTTGAAGGCTACGCCAACGCCAACTCTCAATAACTGATCAGGATATGGTTCTATAAAGTGGTTAAACGGTGATATATCCCCTTTTGATGGTTTGCGTGTTTCTCGACAGAATTGCTCTAACGTAGCGCGGCCTTCATCCCAGAAAACCGACATCAGAGTTAGAATGAAGTCTGCTTGGTTCAGGAGTGTTCCCTTACTGTTTATACGCACGAAGACATGCGATACTGCTTCTTCATCAATGTCCGGCTTAAGCTCCAAAGCTGTTAAGGGGAAGTTTAAAAGGCCTTGGAGTTTACTGATAGCTTTCTTGGTCGCCTTGCTTTCTTCCACAGTCAATTCACGGTGTGCACGTAGCCCTCCAAGATAACCTTCAACCACTTCAAACAGGTCGGTCTTGTCATTCCAAAGAACGGAAATGGATGGAATAAAAGTTTTATCTCGATGAATAGCTGCATCAGCCACCTCGAATCTTTCCTCCAGCGGATTAAAGGCAATCTGAATTTGTTCACTCTCGAAGTTTTCTCGCAATACAGGCACTCCCTTAATAACGGCATACAGAGAGGTTAAGCGTTGCTGCCCGTCCACGATTACGAGCCGGGGTGGTTTCTGCTTATTTTCAGTGCCAACTGTTCGTTTACCCCCATCCAATGCGTTTTGCCAGAAAAGCAGATAACCCACCGGGTAACCTTTATACATAGAATCAAATAGATCACGAACCTTTGCATTTTTCCAGACAAAAGGCCGCTGGATGTCGGGGAGCCCGATATCACCCATGGCAATGTAGTCAACTAATGATCTAACATCATAGTCTACTTTTGTGAATACTGTTTCGCTCATACTACCTCCGTAAGGCTAATACTAGGAATAATCAGCTGGCAACAGAGTGAAATGAAATTGGTAGTCCTAGCTAATATAGTTGGGCGAATCACTTAAGGCGTCTTTAACGATCAACCGATCCCCCAAAATGCAAAACTATTTCCATTTGAGAATTGTGTGTTTTATTTGCTCCGGTCAAAACAACATTCCCCAGAGTATCTATGTCAATAGCCAGCTTAGGATTTCGTCTTAAATAAAATGCCTAGTGCCTCTAAAGCATATCCTTTGTTTCTCTGAAAAGAGTATATTGGCCAACTACAAATCCTTAGACCAGCCCTTCCTCGAAAAGGCCTAAGAAACCATTCTGCGGACATCCTTTTTCTGCACTTGATGAGGCTGCTCCGGAAAGTTCGCTTGCTAGATGCTCTTGACTAGGTTTCCTTTGGAGATTCAACAGGGCTAGTATTGAAGAGGTAAAAAGCTCTTTCAGCTCTTTACCTTAGTTCCTCATGTTACTTCCTCTAAATCAAACTAAATTCTTAATTTTAAGGGCTTCAGTATTTTTCCATCTAACGTGTCAAAGTATTCATATTCGTACCACCTAATTTCATTTAATCCTACAGAATCAAATATTAAATATCAAGGATCTTTAGAAATTCATCAGATCATCCTCACAAGCTAATAGCTCGTCAGACATATCACAGGTTTTTGAGGTGGGTGATATCCTGTGGGTTCGGTTGGATATCCCAAAAGTCTTCTTTAAAAGAAAGGTACAAAAATCGCCGCCCAGGAATGAATTTTACTTTCCACCCTCCCAACAAAAAGGAACAAAATATTCTCCTCAGCGTTCTCCGCGGCTCGAACGAGCTAAGTGAGTGGGCGGTTAACACACACCCTCACCTTTCCCCTTGACAGATCAACATGTTATTTTATAGGTTTACCCTATTGAAAAATACAGGCCCGAAGCCTTAAAGACCTCTTGGACCCCCAGCACAACGAATGATTCTGCCAGAAAAAAAGGAATTTAAGATCCATATCTATTTATCACTTTATACGCTGAAGCGGAAATACATCAATACCTTCAAGGTGTGGTCCGCGAATGGTATACAAGAAATCAAACTATCCCATGCCCATAAGTGAATGGTCGGAGGATGACAGGGCGATGATGTGGCAGGGAGGAAAACAAAGGTCAGACGGAGACTCGAGCCATTAACCCATCAAATGCAGAATTGATATGAATAAAACGCCCGAACAAAAAGCAAGAGACAATATAGACACAATGCTTGAACGGGCCGGCTGGGCGGTTGTTGACAAGAATGCAATCAACTGGAGTGTCGGTCCGGGCCTTGCGGTTCGGGAATATCAGACTGATATCGGTCCTGCTGATTATGTCCTGTTTGTTGATCGTGAACCAATCGGTGTAATTGAAGCCAAAAAAGAAGGGGAAGGCCATCGTCTGAGTGTTCATGAACAACAGGCGGAGTATTATGCCCAAAGCAAGTTGAAATGGTTTGCCGATAGCCTACTGCTCCCGTTTGTTTATGAAAGCACCGGCATAGTAACACGGTATACCGACCTGCGGGACCCCAAACCCCGCGCAAGGCCTATCTTTTCGTTTCACCATCCTAAAACATTAAAAGAAAGGATACGGCAGAAAACCAGCCTGCGACAACGGTTACAGCAGTTACCCGAATTGCCTGCTGAGGGACTATGGGATTGCCAGGTACGAGCCATTAGCAACCTGGAAGAATCCTTCAAAGAAAACCGCCCTCGCGCCCTGGTCCAAATGGCAACCGGCAGCGGCAAAACCTTTACGGCCATCACAGCCATTTATCGCCTGCTAAAGTTCGCCGATGCCAAACGCGCCCTGTTCCTGGTGGATACCAAAAACCTTGGCGAGCAAGCTGAACAGGAGTTCATGGGGTATATGCCGAGTGACGACAACCGCAAATTCACGGAACTTTATAACGTCCGGCGATTGAACTCGCGCTATGTCCCGCCTGACAGCCAGGTATGTATCAGCACTATCCAGCGGATGTATTCCATACTCAAGGGGGAAGAACTCGATGAAACAGCAGAACAGACAAATCCCCATGAATATGTGCCAATAGGGCCGTCCCGTGAAGTTGAATACAATGAAAACGTCCCGCCCGAATTTTTTGATTTCATTGTGATCGATGAATGTCACCGCTCCATCTACAACCTGTGGAAGCAGGTGCTGGATTATTTTGACGCCTTTTACATCGGGCTGACTGCAACCCCGGACAAGCGGACATTCGGGTTTTTCAACGAAAACGTAGTCAGCGAATATCGGCATGAAGAAGCAGTGGCCGATGGCGTCAATGTCGGATTTGATACCTATCTGATTGAAACCAAAATCACCAAAGACGGCAGTAAACTGGTTGCCGAGCAATGGGTGGATAAAAGGGACCGGCTGTCCCGCAAAATGCGCTGGGAACAACTTGATGAAGAAGTATTATACACTGGAAACGATCTTGACCGGGATGTGGTCAACCCCAGCCAGATCAGAAATGTTATCAAGGCCTTGCGGGATAGTCTGCCGGAAATGTTTCCCGGACGTGGAGAAGTTCCCAAAACGCTCATTTTTGCAAAGACCGACAGCCACGCTGACGATATCATCAGCATCGTGCGCGAAGAATTTGCCGAGGGAAACGCGTTCTGTAAAAAAGTCACCTACAAGGCGGATGAAGATCCCAAATCCGTGCTGGCGTCTTTCCGCAATGATTGTTACCCCAGGATTGCCGTAACCGTTGACATGATCGCCACCGGCACGGACGTCAAGCCACTGGAATGCCTGGTCTTCATGCGGGATGTCAGATCCAGGAACTATTTTGAACAGATGAAAGGCAGGGGGACCCGCACCCTGGGATATGATGATCTGAAAAAGGTTACGCCTTCTGTCTATACCAATAAGACCGGGTTTATTATCGTTGATGCCGTGGGGGTCAGCAAATCCGTCAAAACCGATAGCCGGCCCCTTGAACGGAAAAAATCGGTTTCCTTAAAAGATCTCCTCCAGGCGGTGTTGATGGGGCAAACCGATGAAGACACCTATACATCGCTGGCAGGCCGCCTGGCCCGGCTGGAAAAACAGATCACCGAAGACGAACATAAAAAATTCACGCAACTATCCGGCGGAAAGACCATCAGCAAACTGGTTCATGAACTGCTGGACGCCTACAATCCGGACAAAATTATTGAAACTGCGGTGGAAAAGTTCAACCTGCCATTGGATAAGCCGCCGGATGAGGATCAAAAGCAGGATGCCCAACAAGAATTGATCAACCGCGCCAGGGACACATTCACCGGTGAATTGAACGAATGTATCGAAAACGTCCGCGCGTCCCATGAACAGATTGTCGACGGCATCAACCTCGACGAATTGCAGTACGCTGGGTGGGATCAACAGGCCAGGGTAAAGGCGGAAGATACCATAAAGGATTTCAAAGCCTTTATGGAAGCAAACAAGGATGAGATCACGGCCCTTTCCATCTTCTATAACCAGCCCTATAATCGTAGAAATATCACCTATGAAATGATCAAAGAGGTGCTGGACACCTTGAAACGGACCAAGCCCCGCCTTGCGCCGGCGAGGGTCTGGCAGGCGTACGAGCAGGTGGAAAAGGTGAACGGCAGATCCCCCAAAAACGAGCTCACCGCCCTGGTTTCCCTGATCCGGCGTATCACCGGCATCGATGATACCCTGACCTCTTTTGAACAGACCGTCAACCGCAATTTTCAAAAATGGGTGTTTGACAAGCAGGCCGGAGCACTGAAATTCTCCGAGGAACAGATGGCATGGCTGCGCATGATCAAAGAGCACATCATCAGTTCCGCGCATATTGAAAAGGACGATCTGGATTATGCCCCCTTTGACGGCAAGGGTGGCATTGGAAAGATGGCTCAGTTGTTCGGCGATGACATGGATAGGATTATCGATGAAATGAATGACGCGTTGGCGGCATAAGATGAAAAAAACAGCGCATTATATAAAAAAACTGATTCGGACCGGGGAGGGGTATCACCTTGAATGTAAAAAATCCCTGGATAAGTCTTTTCCCGAGGAAATCTGTGCGTTTGCAAATGCATCTGGCGGAAAAATTTTGCTCGGGATTGCAGATGACGGCAAGCCTTCAGGAATTGAAACGGATAATGTTCTCCTCTCGAGAATACAGGATCATATTAAACACATTGAACCGCATCTCGAAATACACAGTTCCGTGCTTGATAAAATCGTTGTTGTTGATATACCTGAAGGCAAAGACAAACCCTATGGCTGTTCAAGAGGGTTTTTTCTACGAATCGGCCCCAACAGTCAAAAGCTAACGAGGAATGAAATCGTCTCCTTTTTTCAGAAAGAAGGACGAATCCGTTTTGATGAGCTGGAAAACGGAAAAGCGGTTTTTTCGAGGGATTTTGACGTTGCCGCATTCAACAACTTCCTCCGGCTTGCCTCGGTCACACCATCCATTGATAAAAATTTTCTTCTTGCAAATCTTGATTGCCTTTCTGAAAACGGTAAAATGACCAATGCCGGAGTCCTGTTTTTCAGCAAGAGCACTGAGTTTCTGCTGTTGCAGGCAACCGTTACCTGTGTGCTGTACAAAGGCAAAGAGAAAATCCATATACTGGACAGAAAGGATTTTTCCGGCAATATTATCGATAATATCGAAAATGCAGTAATGTTTGTGCTGCGGCATACCAACCTTGAGTATAAAATCGATAAATTACGACGTGAAGAAATTCCTGAGATTCCGGAAGTTGCCCTGAGAGAAGCAGTTGTAAACGCCGTTTGCCATAGAGACTATTTTGAAAAAGGCGCTAATGTGATGATTGAAATTTTCGATGACCGCCTGGAAATTTCAAATCCCGGTGGACTGCCCTCCGGGCTGACGCGCAAATCTTTTGGAACAAAGAGCGTTGTCAGGAATCCTGTAATTGCCGCATTATTGCACCGATCCGGATACATCGAAAAAATCGGAACCGGAATTAAGCGCATAGAAAACGCTGTAAAGAAACATGGGACAGGAAGTGTAATTTTTTCTTTTGATTCATTTTTTACCGTCTCTTTCAGTCGAGTAAAAGCCATAGAAAAAATTTCGAGAAAAACTGCCCCGGAAATTGAGGGGGCTGCCCAAGAAACTACCCAAGAAACTACCCAAGAAAAGATACTTAGATTGATAAAGAGCAATCCAGCCATAACCCGCAAAGGACTGGCAGGAAAAACCGGCCTTACACCGGATGGGGTAAAATATCATCTGGACAAACTGCGTGAACAGGGTGTTATCAGGCATGTAGGAGCTACAAAGAAAGGCTATTGGGAAGTGATTAAGAATTACGAGTGAAAAATGGTGGATTATTATGAACAGGTATGATCACGATTATGCCCCCTTTGACGGCAAGGGCGGCATCGGAAAGATGGCTCAGTTATTCGGCGATGACATGGATAGGATTATCGATGAATTGAATGAGGCATTGGCGGCGTAGGATGACTGAAAATAATAGAAAAATGCAAAAATTGCCGACGGGTTGGGCTTTGGCTAATATTTATGACTTAATTTCTAATAATGGATTATTTTGTGACGGCGATTGGATTGAAACTAAAGATCAAAATTCAAATGGAAATGTACGTTTGATTCAATTAGCAGACATTGGTGATGGAGTTTTTAGAAACAGGTCAGATAGGCACTTAACCTATGAAAAATCAGTTGAACTTGGTTGCACATATTTATCAAAAGGCGATTTATTAATTGCTCGCTTGCCGGATCCTCTTGGACGAGCTTGCCTATTCCCTTTAGAAGGGGAAAAACAGTATGTTACAGCAGTTGATATCTGTATAGTGAGGCCAAATTCTGAGAATTTAAATATAAAACTTTTGCTTTATCTAATAAATTCTCCGCAAATAAGAACAGAGGTTGATAAATTTAAAAGTGGTTCAACAAGAAAAAGAATATCAAGAAAAAATCTTGCTAAAATTCAACTATCAATTGCTCCAACCCTTGAACAACACCAAATCGTTGCCAAAATCGAGGAACTCTTTTCCGAACTCGACAACGGCATCGAAAGCCTGAAAAAAGCCCGAGAACAACTGAAAACCTACCGGCAGGCCGTGCTGAAATATGCCTTTGAGGGCAAGCTGACCAAAGAATGGCGTACTCAACACCTGCCTGCCGGCAGGCAGGGGCAGGCGGGAACCCCGCCGGAACCGGCGGAAAAGCTGCTGGAACGGATCAAAGCAGAGCGGGAAAAACATTACCAAAGGCAGTTGGAAGATTGGGAAAAGGCGTGCGAGCAGTCAAAAACAGAAGGCAAGAAAAAACCCACAAAACCCAAAAAACCGAAGGAGCTACCGCCGCTGACGGAAAAGGAACTGGCGGAATTGCCCGAACTGCCAGAAGGGTGGATGTGGGCAAAAGTTGGCGACATATCAGAGTCCATGAAAAATGGCATCTATAAACCAAAAGAATTTTATGCTGAGGAAGGTATTCCCTGTTTAAGGATGTACAACATTGAAAATGGAAAAATCGAATGGTTTGATATAAAAAGGATGATTCTAAGCGAAAATGAAATAAAAGAATATGAGTTAAAGCCAGGTGATTTGCTTGTAAATAGAGTTAATAGTAGAGAACTGGTTGGAAAGACTGGATTGATTAAAAAAAGCATAGAGACATCTGTGTATGAAAGTAAAAACATCCGACTTCGGCTTAGCAATAAGATTGATAGCGGATATGTTAATTTTTGGTTCTTAATCTATGCAAATGGATATTTCAATCGTAATGCTCAGCAAACCGTGGGTATGGCTTCAATTAATCAAGAACAACTGGGGAAAATGCCACTTCCTGTTTGTTCTGAAACAGAACAATATCAAATTTTTGTCGAAAATGAATCCCGCTTATCCGTCTGCGACAAACTCGAAAACACCATTGAGGACAGCCTGAAAAAAGCGGAGTACCTACGGCAGAGCATCCTGAAAAAAGCTTTTAACGGGGAGCTGACAAGGGAATGGCGCCAGAAGAACCTGGAGTTGATTTCCGGTGAAAACTCCGCTGAAAAGCTGCTGGAGCGCATCAAGGCAGAAAAAGAAAAAACACAATCAAAGAAAGCAAAGAAACAATGAACAAGGCCGGGATAAAAAACCTTATCAGCAAAGGGGAAGGCATCTCCACTGAAATTTTCAGGGAAGTAGCGGCAAATATGCTGATCCACCGTGAATTTTTAAATCCTTACCCGGCAAAGTTTATTATTGAAACCAGCCGGTTGTTTGCTGAAAACAGCAACAAGCCCCATGGACACGGATTGATCGACCCTGCAAATTTTTCTCCCTTCCCAAAAAACCCGGTTATGGCCCTTTTTTTCAAGGAAATCGGACGCGCGGATGAACTTGGTTCCGGGGTGAGAAATCTTTTTAAATACTGTCGGCATTATTCTGATGGCGGTGTCCCTGAATTGTTAGAGGGAGATGTTTTCAAGTGTATCGTCCCGCTTGGCCCGCAAGTCACCCCGCAAGTCACCCCGCAAGTCACCCCGCAAGATGAAAGGGTGCAAAAAATACTTGATTTCTGCCAGATTTCAAGGACCAGGGAAGAAATTCAAGCCTTTATCAATGTAAAGGACAGGGAGCATTTTAGGAAAAAATTCCTCCAGCCTTTATTGAAACAGGGTATTTTGAAGCCGACAATTCCTGAGAAACCGACAAGCTCAAAACAAAAATACTATTCAACCAAAGAGAAAAAATAAGATGAACAACACCGCAAGTATCATTTCAAAAGTCTGGAGCTTTTGCCACACCCTGCGGGATGACGGTGTGAGTTACGGCGATTATTTAGAGCAGCTTACCTACCTGCTGTTTCTCAAGATGGCCGATGAATATAGCAAAACCTATAAAAAGGAAGTCGGCATTCCGGCTGAATACAACTGGGAGAGCTTACAAAGCTTAAAAGGGGCGGAACTCGAATCCCATTACATCAAACTGCTCAGGGCGTTGGGCCAGCAGAAAGGCATGATCGGGCAGATTTTTGTAAAATCCCAGAACCAGATCCAGGACCCGGCCAAGCTTTATAAGATCATTCACATGATCGATGCGGAAAACTGGGTCATGATGGGAGCGGACGTCAAGGGTGTTATCTACGAGGGCCTGCTTGAAAAGAACGCCGAAGACGTCAAGAGCGGGGCCGGACAGTATTTTACACCACGGGCGCTGATCAAGGCTATGGTCGAATGTATCAGGCCTGAACCTGGTAAAACCATAGCTGATCCTGCCTGCGGCACAGGCGGGTTCTTCCTGGCGTCATACGATTTTTTGATCAACCATTACAACCCGGACAAGGGTCAGAAAATCTTTTTGAAGAATCAAACCTTTTTCGGAAACGAGATCGTGGCCAATGCGCGCCGCTTGGGCTTGATGAACATGTTTCTGCACAATATCGGGGAGATTACCGGCGAATCCACCATCTCTCCCAATGATGCACTGATCGCCGACACCGGTGACCGTTACGACTATGTCTTGACCAATCCGCCGTTTGGAAAGAAAAGCAGCATTACCATCACCAATGGAGAGGGCAAACAGGAAAAAGAAGATCTGCGATACAACCGGCAGGACTTCTGGGCCACAACCTCGAACAAGCAGCTCAATTTTGTCCAGCATGTCCACACCATGCTCAAAACCACCGGCCAGGCGGCCGTGGTGGTTCCGGATAATGTGCTTTTTGAAGGCGGGGCCGGTGAAACGGTACGACGGAAACTGCTTCAAAATACCGATCTGCACACCATCCTGAGGCTGCCCACCGGCATATTTTATGCCCAGGGGGTTAAGGCAAATGTGATTTTCTTCGATAATAAACCTGCCAGCAAATACCCGTGGACAAAAGACGTCTGGTTTTATGACTTCAGGACAAATATCCATTTCACGAAAAAGAAAAATCAGATGACCTATGACGATCTGAAGGATTTCATAACCTGCTACAAGCCTGAAAACCGGCACAAACGGCAGGAGACTTGGTCGGAAGAAAACCCGGACGGCAGATGGCGCAAATTTACCTATGAAGAGATCATCGCTCGCGACAAAACCAGCCTGGACATCTTCTGGATCAGAGACGAGGGCCTGGCCGACCTGGCCAACCTCCCCGATCCGGATCTGCTGGCTGAAGAGATTATCGAAAACCTCAAGGCAGGTGTGGAAAGTTTTAAACAAATCATGGAATCGATCAATGGGCAATAAGGAATTTATATGGAAGGGGTCAGGAAGAGGTCAGATCTATGCTTGGCGTTTTTTAGATCGGTAAATATTTAAGGAAATGCTAAATGAAGGGCTTCATCGGCGTTATGGACAACGATATATCTCCATTCCTTTCCCACCAGCCAGGTATTAATGAGGTCGATTTCCGCAAAGAAAATCCCACCTACAAACTGCGGGTGGAGGTTTGGATATCTTCTGGAGATCACAGCTCTACCACAACCTGTGATATAAGAGTGAAATGTGAATAGCTTGCCATTATTTGTCAGACATATCACAGGGTTTTGGCTTGGTTGATGTCCTGTGGGTTCGGATGGATATCCCAAAAGTTTTCTGT
>CAZZPR010000037.1:0-29185 GCA_964655655.1 uncultured Desulfobacteraceae bacterium
GATTCATACAGAAGCCCTTTAGCATAAGGGAGCTTTCCAGGAAGGTGGAGGAGGTGATGGGAAAGGTTTAATATGGCAACCAGGGGATGCTTCACCCTGAGCCGCGCTGTTGATTGTAATGCCCGAGGTCCCCCGGTCGGTTTCGGTTATATGTCTGGATCCCTTGGTTCAGTTTCTTTATAAATATATCCTGAGAACTTTTATGCAAAAAAGGTTAAAATTGGTCCATGTAATAACCCGGCTTGATAGAGGAGGATCCGCACAGAATACTGTTCTGAATCTTCTGGGTTTGGATGTAAAAAGGTACGACCCTGTGCTTGTAAAAGGACCAGGCCTTGAGTCACGGATGGACCGACTTGAAACTGCCCAGGTGGAATCAAGCCTCTCCAGGATAAGAGATCGGGGAATCACCATCAAAACCTGTGGCTCTCTGATTAGAAAAATTAACCCCCCCGTGGATTTTTTATGTCTGGTTAGGCTGTTTTGGTTTTTCAGGAGCGAAAGACCCTGCATCGTTCACACCCATACCTCCAAAGCCGGTTTTCTCGGAAGGCTGGCTGCCTGGTGGGCGAGAGTCCCGGTAATAGTCCATACACCTCACGGCCACATATTTCGGGGGTATTACGGGCCTTTGGCCACCGCCCTGTTTGTGGCTATGGAAAGGCTGGCTGCCAGGGTGACGCACAGGATTATATGCCTTACTGCAAGCGAAAGGCGGGATTATATCCGGCACAGAATCGCCCCTTCTGAAAAGTTTGTTACCATACACAGCGGCGTGGATTTAACGGGATTTAGAAATACGGCCTCGCCCCTTGAAACCCGAAAGAGCCTTGGCATCCCCAAGGATCACATCGTAATAGGCACAGTTGGAAGGCTTGTGCACGTGAAAGGGCATGAGCAATTGATCCGGGCCTTTAGTATCTTGAAGGATAAACATAAAGATCTAAGGCTGATCCTGACCGGTGACGGACCATTAGGGGATCATCTAAGGAGGTTATGTTTAGAGCTGGGCATAGGGGAAAAGGTTGGTTTTACCGGGTGGAGACCCGATGTCCCCGATTTATTAAGTAGCTTTGACATATTCGCCTTTCCCTCCCTTAATGAGGGAATGGGCCGGGCCCTTGTAGAGGCCATGGCTGCAGGAAGACCTATTGTCGCCGCTGATGCGGGCGGAATTTCAGATCTGGTAAAAGACGGGAAAAACGGCCTGCTTGTCAGGCCGGGGGACCCGGAGGAAATGGCCCTTGCCCTGGAACAAATGCTGAGCAACAGAAAGAGGATGAAGCAGATGGGGTTAAACGGTAAACAAATGTCCGGAAAATTTTCGGGTAAAAGGATGACAGAAAAAATCAACAGTCTTTATCTGTCCCTCTGCCAAAGACCGGAGCTCCACTGATGCAAAAAAGAAAAGTTAGTGTTTGTATTCTGGCTTTTTTATCGCTCTTGTTTTTTCGGCCGGCCCTGGGGTCTGAATATCAACACTTGCCAGGCTTGATTGACATCAGGACTAGCTTCAGCGACGGGGCTTACGATCTTAAAACCATAGCCGGTATTGCCAAAAAAAGGGGCTTCCGGGCCATAATTATTAATGACCACGATAGAATGGCCATGGAATACGGAATTCCCCCGTTCCGGAATATTGCAAGAAAAAGGATTGAACTGGGTTCCATAAACAAAAACGGGGCGGAAAATTATCTGAATGCCATTAGAAAGGCACGAAATGCATATCCGGATATGATTATAATACCCGGTTCGGAAACAGCCCCGTTTTATTACTGGACAGGGTCCTATTTTCAGGGAAACCTTACAGCCAATAACCATGAAAAACGCCTGTTGACCATCGGAATGGAGGAGCCGGAGGATTATGATGAACTTCCGGTTATTCACAATGGCTTGTCCACCCGGTTTACCCCCGGCCTTCTCCCGATGGCGCTTTTTTTTCTTGTCCCTTTAGTTATCGGCGTATTTCTTTTAATCAAGCATAGAGGGGGTTACAGGGCGGCCGGTGTAGCCATAGCTGTGTTCTCCCTGCTGTGCATGGTCAACCTGAAACTATTCAGGAGCACCCCGTTTGATCAATATCAGGGTGACCGGGGAACAGCGCCTTACCAGCTTGTGATAGACTATGTAAATTCAAGGGCGGGCATGGTGTTCTGGAACTATCCCGAGACAAGCTCAGGCCGGAGGAGGATGGGTAAGATATCCGTGAAAACTCTTCCATATCCTGAAGTGCTTCTGGAATCCAGGGGATATACCGGTTTTGCAGCCCTGTACGGGGATAACATTACAGTTACGGAGCCTGGAAATATATGGGACCAGGTTCTCATGGAATATTGCAGCGGAAACAGAGAAAGACCGGTATGGGGTATATCCACGGCAGATTACCACCGGGAGGGGGAAAACGGACAGAGGCTGGGTGACTTCCCCACCGTTTTTTTTGTGAGGGAAGGCTCAAAACAAGGCCTGTTGCGAGCGATGAAACAGGGCAGAATGTACGCCTGCAGTGGTGATTATCCTCAGAGGATGGTGCTGGACGAGTTCTCCATATCCTCCCGTTCAGGAAGGGGGAGGAGTATATCAGGTGGCGAGTCGGTGCTGAGGGGGTTTCCCCGCATAAAAATTCTCCTTTCCTCAAAGGTCCCCTCGCACAAAGAAGCAAGGGTAAGGCTTATAAGGACCGGGAAACCAATAAACACATTTACAGGAACATTGCCGATGAGCATCGACTATGTAGACAATTATTTTGAACCTGGAGAAAAAATATTTTACCGGCTCGATGCCAAGGGTTGCGGAATGCTTGTTTCCAATCCTATATTTGTAAGGTTTGAACAGTAAGTGTCAGGGCCCGCTTTCCCGGTGAGCGCGAACTCTTTTGCAGTGATTTGAGTAAAGATATGATTATAGCGATTCACCAGCCTCAGTACATGCCCTGGCTTGGATACTTTGATAAGGTAGACCGGGCCGATGCATTCGTGTTCCTGGATAATGTGCAATTTAAGAAAAATGAGTGGCAAAACAGGAACAGGATAAAAACTTCCCAGGGCTGGCAATGGCTTACGGTTCCGGTAACCTACAGATATCCCCAGTTGATAAACGAGGTAAGAATCAACAACAGGGTAAAATGGCGGCACAAGCATAAACAGGCCATAATAACGAACTATAGAAAATCCCCTTATTTCGGAAAAATGGAGGGGTTTATTGAAAGGATCTTTTTTTCGGACTGGGAATTCATCTCAGAGCTGAATATAGAGGTGATAAAACGGTTGACCAATATGTTGGGAATAGATACTCCCCTTTACAGGGCTTCTGGGCTGGGGGAATCTCCTCAGGACCCGGACGAACGATTACTTTTCATAACCCGCAGTTTCGGGGCGGACACCTATCTGGCAGGTGCCGGGGGAAAGGGCTACATGAATTTTAAAAAGTACAAGAACGCAGGCATAAATGTTATTTTCCAGGATTTCCAGCATCCCTTCTATGAGCAGCTCTTCGGGGATTTTGAGCCCTTCATGTCTGTGATAGACCTTTTATTCAACCACGGCGATAAAAGCCTGATGATAATAAGAGGGCGATAAGGGGATGAAATGAATCCCGGCAACAAAAATTAGGGGGAATAATGAATATACTTGCCATAGGGGCTCACCCTGACGATATTGAAATAGGCTGTGCAGGGACTCTTATTAAATATGCACAGGGGGGGCATGATGTATTCTTCCTGCTGATCACCAACGGGGAGCAGGGCGGTGAGCCGGAGTTGAGACAGAGGGAGCAAATGAAGGCAGCTGAAATTATTGGCGCCAGGGATGTATTCTGGGGTGGTTTTATTGATACGGAACTGACGGGTAAGGGAAACGAAGTAATTCATACAGTGGAGGATTACATCCATAAATTACGGCCCGATTTTATCTTCGTCAATCTGCTTGGGGATACCCATCAGGACCACAGGACTGTTAATCAATCGGTTTTATCCGCAGCCAGATATGTGAAAAACGTGATGTTTTACGAGGTGCCTACCACCAGCAATTTTACACCCAATGTATTCGTTGACATACGCTCGGTTCTTGATAAAAAACTGGAGGCACTGAAGGCCCATGCCTCTCAAATGATGAAGACAAATATTCAGGATCTTTCCATACTCGATATAGCCAGATCATCCGCACATTTCAGGGGGGTTCAGGGAAGGGTGCCTCTGGCGGAGGGTTTTGTTTCCGAGAGGCTTTTTATCAATATAGACTAAGCATTATGATAGAACATTCAGATGTAGAGCTAACAAAACAGGAAATTTCTCCAGCAATAGATGTTTTGCGCTCAGGGATGCTTGTACAGGGGAAACACGTGGCATCCCTTGAGAAAAGTGCAGCCACGCTTATCGGGGTTAAATACGGGGCTGTTGTGAGCTCCGGAACCTCTGCCCTTCATCTTGCAATGCTTTCCCTGGGCCTGGGTCCCGGATGCCAGGTGATAATACCGAGTTATGTCTGCTCCTCACCATTAAACGCGGTGCATTATGCAGGAGCCAGCCCCGTATTTGTGGACATAGACCCCAATACATACAATATTGATGCCGAAGAAGTCCGCAAGGCCCTTACCGATAAGACCAGGGCGATAATTGTCCCACACATGTTCGGACTGCCAGCTGATATAGAATCCATAGTTTCCTTCGGGGTTCCGGTTATCGAGGATTGCGCACATTCGATCGGTGCAAAATTTCGAGGCAGGTATGCGGGGGTCTTCGGCACCTTGTGTGTGCTTTCTTTTTATGCCACCAAGATGGTAGGGGCCGGTGAAGGGGGAGCAGTACTTTCCGGCAACCCGGATTTGATCGAAACCGTAAGGGATCTAAGGGCTTACGATAAAAAACCGGAGTACAGGGTCCGATACAATTACAAGATGACCGATTTCCAGGCCGCCCTGGCGGAGAGCCGACTAAAAAGACTTCCATTTTTTATCCAAAGGAGAAAGGAGATAGCGGGTATATACAACAAGGTCCTTTCAGATTTTGCGAAAAGGCTACCGCTTGTCCCTGAAGAGGGGGACCATGCATATTACAGGTATATTATCCGGGTTAAGGATTCGGACCTGTTCATTGAACAAATGCTTGAAAGGGGCATTGAATGCAAGAAGCCGGTATTCAGGCCATTGCACAGGTACTTAAACTTGGGAGGCTATCCGGAAACGGATCTGGCCTGGGAACAATCTGTGAGCCTGCCCATGTACCCGTCTCTGAGCAACAAACAGGCATATATTGTAGCAGACGAGACGAAAAAAATCTTAGACTCAGAGGGAGGACTTAGTTGTTAAGGCCAAAATCAGCACCCAGGCTGTCTTTTTATGTGGCGGCCACAATCTTCTGTCTCCTTTTGGTACCGAATTTTCGGTCTTATTTTACCAATTTCGGTTTGAGATGGATATACATATTTCTTTTTTCCATGAGCCTTTCCTTTCTATTATCTCCTTTCATGAAAAACCTGTCTATCAAGTTTCGTATTCTCGACAGGCCGGAGGGAAGAAAGGTTCACCAACAGCCTACACCTTTGCTTGGAGGAATAGGTATTATAGTGGCCTTTTCCTTGTCCCTGATCGCGAATATGATCCCCGGAAGGCAGATGCTGGCGCTGTTATGCGGGGGTATTGTCTTGGGGTTTGTGGGCTTTCTGGACGATTGGAAGGGCGTATCCGCAAGGCTCAAACTCCTGATTCAGATCTGTATGGTTTTGGTACTTGTTCATAATGATATTATACTTGACCTGTTTTCTTCAGAAAGTCTATGGGGATATTTCGGCAATATTGTGTTAAGCGTTATTTGGATAGTAGGAATAACCAATGCCATGAATTTTTTTGACGGCATGGACGGGCTTGCAACAGGCCTGAGTATCATTATAGGGATTTTTATTGGAATTGTCTCCTTCCAGACTGATCAGCATTTTATGGGGTGGACCGCCATAGCGATAATAGGAAGCTGTCTCGGGTTCCTTCCCTATAACTTCCGCTCAGGGCGCCCGGCTGCTATGTTCCTGGGAGATGCCGGAAGCACGTTTCTCGGTTTTATTCTGGCCGGCTTGGCCATCATGGGCTATTGGGCTGATAATAATCGGATAGTGTCCTTTGCCACGCCTATCCTGATTTTTTGGATTCTTATATACGACATGGCTTATATTACCATTGAAAGGGTTTTCACGGGCAAGGTCAAAAGCCTCCATGAGTGGATCGATTACGTGGGAACCGATCATCTGCATCACCGGCTTTATTTCTTGCTCGGTGATAAGAAGAAGGCGGTTCTTACCATATTCCTTTACAGCGCGACCCTTGGGCTTGGAAGTATAGCCCTCAGGAACGTAAGGACTGTTGACAGCATATTGCTTGTTTTCCAGGCGTTCCTTATAGCTGTAACTTTTTCTATTGTAGAATATGCAGGCAGAAAGCGTTCTTCTCATCAAAAATAAGAATCAACAAGCCATTTGCCCATTTTCCTCTCTTACTGTACCGAACTCGTTCCTTTGTGAGCCTTTCAGTGCACTCTATATAAAGAAATGTTTTTAGAAGAAAAAAATACTTGACAAACTGGAACATAGTTCCGTACATTATGAAAACTTTAAACCAATTTAAAACAGGAGGTAATGCATGAGAAAAGATAAAAAATTTAGAATGCTGGCTTTTGTCTTGGTAATGTCTTTTTTGCTTGCACCGGTGGCTTTGATGGCCGGAGATAAGATCAATTTAAATACTGCAACCTTGGCCGAGCTTTCCAAAATGAAAAGGATCGGATCTGTTTACGCACAGAGGATCATTGATTACAGGGAAAAGAACGGGCCTTTTGAAAAGATAGAGGATATCATGAAGGTCAAGGGTGTGGGCAAAAAGACCTATGCTGCCAATAAGGATATTATGACGGTGGAATAAGGAAAATGAGAACTTAACGTCCTCAAGTTGGCCAAAAGACCGGGAAGCCTTGCAAGCAAATGAAAACCACGAGGTCTTGGTAGTGGAAATTCCCTTTGTATTGCAAGGCTTGTCTTTTTTTGTAACAGCAGATCGTCTATTTGCTTTGGCTTTGAATCATCCAAAAGTTTCAACGGAAGACTGCCCGAATCACATTTCCATAAACCGGGAAAATAAAGACCTGCCTTTCCTCCCAATTCCCAATTACAAAAAATTATATAAAAAAGTAAATCTGATTTACCCTTTTGGGCGATTCCTTTTTCTGCATTATTTTATGCTAATGGTGTATGGAGAATTATCAGACATATTGCAATTTAGAGGTGGCATAATCATATTGCACTGTGAATTCAGCAGGATTTTTTGTTGACATAATCAACATATTCCATTAAATTGGTCTATTCAGCCTTGTTGGGGTCTTGCAAAATTCTTTCAATAAAATTCCTATAGTTCTTTGATAATTATTGGCAGAAAAGTAAAATAATGCTTAGCAAGATTTTATATCCTTTTAGTAAATTCCGGCTAATGCCGGGCGAAGATTGCATGGATATGTTTTTCAAAGAGAAGCTCCTTTGCAAAAACACTTGCCGATGCCGCAGATAAAAAGAGGGGTTACTGGCTCTTCAGTGACGGGGTTGTTCTTGTGAGCAAGGTTTGTGATCCGCGAACGATCGCTCGCCTCAGATTATCTTTAGGACCTTTTTGTAAGGTATGGTTTTTTTAGTTCAGTGAAAACGCCCTGCATTCAATGCGCTATAAGAGCAAAGACTAAGGGCGGCCTTGAAGCCGGGATAAACCGGCTCCATTTTATTAAGCGCCTTGAAGGGAAAGGCCGGATCAGAAACTAAATTCGTTTAAAATATAGCATTGCTCGCCCTTTGTTGTGCCTCGTGAAAAGGTTTAAACGGCCGTCACGCCTTTTTTTGTCCCACCGGACTTTTAATTTTGCGGGTTTTCTGCGGGGTTTAATAAAGGACAATAAGTGAATGCGACGCACTTGAAAGATAAGGTTTGACAGGATCGTAAGTCTATATTCGATGGCTTCGAAAAGAGATTCAAATTCAAGGCGCGCAAATCCTGAGGAATGAGGCGTACTTATAGTACGCTGCAGTGACCTGCCTGCAGCAGGCAGGCGAAGGATGCAGCGCAACGCAGAAGTTGGACTTTTTACGAAGCCATCAAGTTTAAATCTAACTCTATAATAAGAAGGAGGATTAAAGTGGCATTTGATATTCCAAAAATAAATTATACGGGAAAGGTAAAGCCAATAACTGTTGGCACCGGAGACAATGCAGTGACAGTTGGGGGTAGAGATTGTTATCCTTTCTACCTTTTTGAAGGCCAAATGCCTAACAGGCCTATAATTGCGATGGAGATATGGGATATGGAGCCCGAGGGCTGGCCCGAGGCCGCCGTAGAGCCCTTTAAGGATGTAATTTCCGACCCGCCTGCATGGGCCAAAAAATGTACGGATGAATACGGAGCGAAGATAATCGTTGTGCAACTGAAAAGTACTGATCCAAACGGCCAGGACAGGTCACCGGATGAGGCGGCGGAAGTCGCTAAAAAAATTGTAGATGCAGTGAACGTACCGGTAGTCTTCTGGGGAACAGCGAACAACGATAAAGATGAAAAGGTTTTGAAGAAAATTGCAGAGGTTTGCGAGGGTAAAAATTTGGCCCTTTCACCTGTAGAGGAGCCTATCCATAAGGGTGTAGGTGCCGGCGCACTCGGCTATAAGCATATAGTGGTGGGCTCCACCCCTATTGATGTTAATTTGGCGAAGCAGCTTAATATCTTATTGGGGAATCTCGGTGTGCCCGACGCACAGCTTTTAAATGACCCAACCACCGGCGGGCTGGGTTATGGCATCGAATATGCCTATTCGGTCATGGAGAGGATAACTCAGGCGGGCCTGACCCAGGAGGATGACAAGCTCCAGATACCCTTGATCAACAACCTCGGAAACGAGATATGGAAATGTAAAGAAGCGGGAATCCCAAAGGAAGAGATACCTATAATGGGAGAACCCGGCAGAAGAGCAATCCTCATGGAGGCTGTGGGAGCGGTTTGTTATCTGCTTGCGGGATCGGACATACTTATCATGAGGCACCCCGAGTCCATAAAACTGGCCCAGGAGATGATAGATGATTTGATGACAGAGGAATAATTTTACGAAAAATAAAAATTACTAACCGGCCAAGAAGGCCAAAAAGAATTATCCAAGGAGGAGAAAAATGGCTGAAGAAGAAGTGAAAAAAGAGGAAAAGAAGAAAAAGAAAAAGACCGGACCAAAAAGTATAGATCCGGCATCTTTGCAGATGATCGAGCGTTCCAAGGAGCTTGAGATTGAAACCATCTTTGACAGGGCGGACAGTATGAAGGCATGCCCCATAGGTGCGGCAGGAGTCTGCTGTAAAAACTGCGGCCAGGGACCATGCAGGCTTCCTTTATCCCCTAAAGAAGAGGGGAAGGATGAACGGAAAGGACTTTGCGGCGCCACGGCTAATACAATCGCAGCCAGAAATTTTATTCGAATGATTGCTGGAGGCGCGGCGGCCCACTCCGACCACGGCAGGGGAGTGGCAGAAACTTTCCTGGCTGCTGCCAAAAAGGAAACCAAGGATTATGTTATTAAAGATCAAAAGAAATTGCTGGAGGTAGCCCCTGACTTTGGAGTGGCCCTGACCACCGGCAAAGGGGATAAGGAAAAGCCCCGAAAAATCGATGATATAGCAGTTGACCTTGCAGAGAAGGCAATGGGGCAATTCGGGCAGCAGGAAGGTGAGCTCCTTACGGCCCGAAGGGCACCGGAGAAAAGGGTAGAGAAATGGAGAGAGATCGGCGTATTCCCTCGCGGTGTCGACAGGGAGATCGTTGAGATTATGCACCGTACCCATATAGGCGTGGACCAGGACTACAAGAACCTCATGTTTCAGGGTACCAGGGCGGCCATTGCAGACGGCTGGGGAGGCTCCATGATCGCAACCGATCTGCAGGACATATTGTTCGGGACCCCATATCCTCTAAAAAGCCAGGCTAACCTGGGCGTGATTAAAGAGGATATGGTCAACCTTATTATACATGGACATGAACCCCTCCTATCCGAAATGATTGTGGTTGCATCTGAACTTCCCGAGATGCAGGAGCTGGCCAAAAAGAAGGGCGCCAACGGTATCCAACTCTCAGGCATATGCTGCACGGCAAACGAGATAGTCCAGAGGCACGGTGTACCCATAGCAGGTAATTTCCTCATGCAGGAACTGGCCATAATCACCGGGGCCGTTGATGCAATGGTGGTGGATCTACAGTGTATAATGGAAAGTGTTGCCAACGTGGCAGCATGCTTCCACACCAAGCTTATTACCACCATGCCCATTGCCAAGATGGAAGAGGACAATGTAGAGCATATCGAGTTCCACGAGGAAAATGCCTTGGATACGGCCAAGAAGATAGTCAAGGCCGCCATAGAGAATTTCCCCAAGAGAAAGTCCGAGGTGATGATCCCTGATGAAAAATCCGACCTTGTCTGCGGATTTTCCTATGAGGCCATAAATTACCATCTGGGAGGTTCATTCCGGGGTTCTTATGTGCCTTTAAACCAGAATATCATCAATGGAAGGATAAGGGGGATCGGCGGCGTAGTCGGATGCAATAACGCCAGAACCGTGCATAACAATGACCACATAACAGTTCTAAAGGAACTGATCAAAAACGATGTTATAGTCCTGACTACCGGGTGTAATGCCATAGCAGCCGGTATGGCGGGGCTTTTGACCCCTGAATCTGCAAAGGTATACTGCGGGCCAGGCCTTGCCGAGGTCTGCGAAACCGTAGGCATACCTCCTGTCTTGCACATGGGTTCATGTGTGGACAACAGCAGGATCCTGATGGCAGCCACGGAGGTTGTCAAGGCAGGCGGATTGGGAGAGGATATAAGCGATTTGCCGGCCGCCGGATCGGCACCGGAGTGGATGAGTGAAAAGGCAATAAGCATAGGCCACTACTTCGTTGCATCCGGAGTATATACGGTATTCGGGGTTACTTTCCCTACGAGCGGTGCCCCTGTATTTCAGGATTATCTATTTAATGAGTTCGAAAAGATGTATGGTGGAATGTGGGACTTTGAGGCAGATCCTATCAAACATGCCCAGAAGATGATAGCACATATCGATAAAAAGAGACATGCCCTCGGCATAGACAAGGCAAGGGAAAGAGTGCTCTTTGATATGGCCGCAAGGCGCGACATGGAAGCTGCTTAGCAAAGAAAACGAATCGAATCGTTTTTATTACCTTAAGAATAGGGAGGAGGAAAAGATGTCTAAATTAGTAGCATTCGCCGCTATACAAGGTGGCTATAATATAGTTGGCAAGGCAGAGGGAAAGCTGAAAAGGGCCATAGACAAATATGGCCCCAAACAGGAGATAGGTTTTCCGAATACAGCATATTATTTGCCTATAATATATTCCCTGCTGGGAATGAAGGTGGAAAAGCTCTCCGATGCGGAACCGGTTATTAAGAGGTGCAGGGAATTGCTCCCCCCGCATATAAAAAAGGATTGTAATATCCCTTATCTTGGACCGCTTCTGGATGCGGGAATAGCGGCCATATTTGCAGAGGAAATCGAAGAGGCCATTAAATACGTGGAGGAGCCCGATCTTTATCAGCCCTCTGTGGAGGACCCTGATATCGAAAACGGAAAGCTCTGGTTGGGGGCAGCCGACGATACCATTATGAGAAAAAGGGGCGTGGAGTTCGTTGACGGAACCGCCCCGGGGTTTGCAGCTATTGTGGGTGCAGCTCCCTCACCTGAGATCGCCAAGAATATAGTGGAGGAATACCAAAGGAAGAATCTGTACATATTCCTGGCCGCCAATCAAAACGGAACCACAGCAGCGGAACAATTACTAGAGGCGGGTGTACAGATAGGATGGGGCACCCGTATAGTACCCTTTGGGCCTGATATTTCGGCTGCGGTATTTGCCTTGGGTTTTGCAAACAGGGCCGGCCTGTCATTCGGGGGCATACAGCCGGGGGATTTTAAGAAGATGCTGGCCTATCAAAAGAACAGGATCTTCGCATTTGTGAATCCCCTGGGAGATGTAAACGCCGAATGGGCTGCAAATGCAGCAGGGGCGATAAACTGGGGATTTCCCACTATAGCGGATACGGACATACCGGAGGTGCTTCCCTGGGGAGTTTGCACCTATGAGCATGTGGTACCCAATGTACCCCATGATCAGATAGCCGCCAAATCCATCGAGGTTAGAGGTCTGAAAGTGACGGTAACCGAGATAGATATACCCCTTACTTACGGCCCGGCCTTTGAGGGTGAGCGGGTACGTAAAGGCGATGTATATGTGGAAATGGGCGGACCGGCCTCACAGGCCACTGAGCTCGTCCGGATTGCCGACATGAATGCCATTGAAGATGGAAAGATAACAGTAAAAGGACCTGACATAGGAGATATTAAAGAAGGGAGTTCATTGCCCCTGGGTATTTTTGTGGAGGTTGCAGGCCGCGAGATGGAGGAAGATTTTGAGCCGATTCTCGAGAGGCAGATCCATCATCTTACAAACTATGCTCAAGGTATTATGCATATCGGTCAGAGGGACATTACCTGGATAAGGGTCGGGAAAGGTGCGGTTGAAAAGGGATTCACCCTCAAGGATATCGGCACGATCCTGCATGCAAAACTCCACCAGGACTTCGGCAGGATATTCGATAAACTTCAGGTTACCCTGATGACCGAGAAAAAGGATGTAGATGAACTGACTGAGACAGCCAGGCAGGTATATGCAGACAGAGATGCCAGGATAGAAGGAATGACGGATGAGACCACGGAAACCTTTTACTCCTGTACTTTGTGCCAGTCATTCGCCCCGAATCACGTCTGCACCATCAGCCCTGAGAGGACGGGGCTCTGCGGGGCATATAACTGGATGGACTGCAAGGCATCGTATGAAATAAATCCTACGGGACCCAACCAGCCTGTTCCAAAAGGAGAGGTACTTGATAAAAGATATGGCCAGTTTAAGGGGGTGAATGAGTTTGTAGCCAAGGCATCAAGGGGGAATGTCGATCATTACAACTTTTACAGCCTTGTATACGATCCGATGACTACCTGCGGATGCTGTGAGTGCATTGCTGCAATACTCCCTTCCTGTAACGGGGTGATGACAGTGGACAGGGATTACACGGGTGAGACCCCGTGCGGAATGAAATTCTCCACCCTTGCTGGTACAGTGGGCGGCGGTGTGTCCTCCCCTGGGTTTGTCGGTCACTCCAAGTATAATATATGCCAGAGAAAATTCATCAAGGGAGATGGCGGGTTCCTGAGAATGGTTTGGATGCCCAAACACCTGAAGGAGGAGATAAAGGATAGAATTGATGCTCGTGCTAAAGAACTGGATGTGCCGGATTTTTATGATAAAATTGCGGACGAGACGGTAGGCATCACCGAAGAGGAAATACTTCCCTGGCTTCAGGAGAAAAAGCATCCCGCGCTTGAGATGGAATCGATTCTGGAACAACCTTCTGCCCAAGGATGATTTTGTGTTGAATATTTCTCAAAGTAATTTAAAAGAAAGACAAAGATAAAAAAAAGGAGAAAGGCTATGGGATTAACAGGGATTCAGATATTCAAGATGTTACCCAAAACCAATTGCAAAGAGTGCGGCTACCCGACATGCCTGGCCTTTGCAATGGCCCTCGCCACCGGCAAGGCGGATTTGTCCAGCTGCCCCTACGTGAGCGATGAGGCAAAGGAAAAGCTTGCTGAGGCCTCGGCTCCTCCGGTCAGGCCCATTCAGGTAGGAGATGGAGATCGATCCTTCAAGATCGGGGGGGAAACGGTGCTCTTCAGGCATGAAAAGACCTTTGTCGCTCAGCCGGGATTGGGCGCACTGGTAACATCGGATACGGATGAAGGGAAGTTGTCTGAGAAGCTTAAGGAATGGGCTTCATATCAATTCGAACGCGTGGGGTTTATCCTCAAGCCCGACTTGGTGGCCTTGAAGGATGTGAATGGTGATTCCGGAAAATTCGCCGGGCTGGCAAAGAAGGTTATGGATGAAAGCGATTTCTCCATTGTGCTCATGAGCGAAGATGTAAACGTAATGAAGGAAGGCGTAGAGGCATGTGCAGCAAGAAAGCCGGTAATATACGCGGCAACAAAGGACAATGCCGATGATATGGGGGCACTGGCAAAAGAAAAGGGACTTCCCCTGGCTGTAAAGGCGGATGATATTGACGGTTTGAAGGAGCTCACCGGCAAGCTCACCGGAATGGGGTTAAAGGATTTGATCCTTGATTCCGGTGCCAGGACGGTTCGGAGGGCATTAGAGGATCAGATTTGGCTTCGAAGATCCGCTGTCAGGATAAAAGACAGGGCCCTTGGTTTCCCTACCATTGCCTTTCCTTGCGAGATGGCGGACAATCTGGACAAGGAAACCGCTATTGCAGCCATGTTCATAGCCAAGTATGCAGGCATCATAATACTTTCCGATTTCATCGGTGAGAGCCTCTTTTCTCTTCTGGTAGAGAGATTGAATATATATACCGATCCACAGAGACCTATGACCGTGGAACAGGGCATTTATGAGATCAACGGGCCGGACGAGAATTCACCTGTAGCCATTACCACCAATTTCTCCCTGACCTACTTTATTGTTAGCGGAGAGATCGAGACCAGCAGGGTTCCTACATGGCTCTTGATTATGGATACAGAGGGGCTTTCGGTGATGACTGCGTGGGCAGCCGGAACCTTCGTGGGCGATGCAGTAGGCGCTTTCGTAAACAAGTGCGGTATACTTGATAAGGTTTCACATAAGAAACTCATCATACCGGGTTACGCAGCGGCTATCAGCGGTGATCTGGAAGAAGAGGTTAAGGACTCTGAGGTGCTTGTGGGGCCCAGGGAAGCAGCCCAGCTTGGAAAATTCCTGAGAGATTTTAAGGCAGCTTAAAAAACGGGGGTGGATGATGCTTTTGATCGGAGAAAGTCTTAATGTCATATCTACAAAGATAGGACGTGCCTTTAAGGAGAGGAACCCGGTTCCCATTCAGGAAGAAGCCGAGAGGCAAAGGGAGTTGGGGATGGATTATATTGACATCAACTTGGGCCCAGCGAGAAAGGGAGGGCCCGAACTTATGGAATGGGTGGTGAAGACCGTGCAGGAGGTTGTGGCCGATGTTCCTCTGGCCCTTGATACGTCCAATACCGAGGCCATAGATGCAGGTCTTTCGGTTTGCAAGGGCAAGGCCCTGATTAATTCCATAATGTGCAGAACGGAAAGATACGAAAAGATGCTTCCAATATGCAAGAAACATAATGCATCTATGATAGCCCTCTTGTGGGGACCTCAAGGCATGCCCAGGGATGACAACGAGAGGGGAGAGCTGGCTGTTGAGCTGGTATATGCGGCCAATGATGCCGGCATACCCAATGAGGATATATTTGTAGACGGTATCGTGGCACCTGTTAATGTCCAGCAGGACCAGGTGTATTCCCTTCTTCAGTTCACACCCATGATACAGGAGATAGGTGAAGGACTTAAATCCACCTGTGGCCTGTCCAATGTATCCAACGGGGCGCCGAACCATCTCAGGCCTATTTTGAACAGGACTTACCTGGCTATGCTGAAAAGGTACGGCATGTTTTCAGCCATTGCTGATCCCTATGACAAGGATCTGGTGGATATAGCCAAGGGAAAGAGACCGGATATAGAGGAGATAGTGGCGAAGGTAATGGACGATGAGCCGGTCGATATGTCCACTCTTTCCAAGGAGCTTGTGGGCTACGTTAAAACAACAAAGGTGCTTCTCAAGAAAACGCTTTATTCAGATTCCTGGCTGGAATTATAGAAGATATTTTAATTAAAAAGAAATGCTTTAAAAAAAGGCCTTCCCGTTTTCGGGGAGGCCTTTTTTTAGGTAGCTTTTAATCCCTATCCTTCCCTCCATATCTATTTTCACGGTTAAGGCTCCGGTTTGCGCGGTGTTTATTGCAGGAGGGGGGCATTCAGGCCCCTTTCCGGTTATAACGATAGGGTCTATCTCGCGTTTTCCCTTCTCGGGGAATTTGCCTTCAATCCTTATATGGTTGGTTTCAAACCGGATTGTGCGGCCTTTATACAAAAATGTAACGGCCCTATCATTAGCGCGCCTCATAAAAACCCCTTTTATAAGGCTGGTTTCCGTCTCATTACACAGAATCTTTCCATGGCCGAAGTTATCTATCAAAAATTGAAGCCCCTTCGCACATTTTTTTTCCGAAACGGTCAATAAAAAATAATCTATTCTTCGAATTTTTTCATGCCAGAGGTAGGGAGCTATGACTACCCGGCTAAGGTAAGGACCCCTTCGGCAAAAATCCCTGCCAGCAATGAGCATGTTTTCACCACCCGGGAACCTTACAAACACAGGGTTGCCTATTCCAACATCCAAAACCGTCAACCTCAGGTTCCGGTCAATGTGGTTTCGGTAATACCAGTACCCGCAATCGATAAAAACAATGGCCATAAAAAATGGCAGGAGGAGGAAGAAAATTCTGGACCTATAAAAATGAATACATACAAAAAAGAGGCCGTATACCAAAATTATCTCAAACCAGTTCGGGCTGAAAACCCAAACCGAGGCCCAGGGGATATGAGACCAAAATTCGACTAAAAAAAGGACAAGGTTGAGGCCTGCTTCCTCCACAAACAACAAAAGCCTGGCCAAGGATAATGAAAAAAAGTAAACAAAGGAAGAAAGCAGTCCGAGGGGGAGGACCCATAAGCCAATTAAAGGGACTACCATAAGGTTTGCGGGCAACGCTACAATTGAGATACGATGAAAGTGATGGGCAATTAAAGGAATGGTTATAATACTGGCTGCAGTGGAAACAGCCAGGAGACCGAGTGAATATTTTTGCCCCCTATGCAATATTCGCCATGGTCCTGAAAGCTCTTCCGCGGGTTTATAAGCGGGCACGCGGGAGATAATAAGGGGGGCAAGCCAAAGTATCCCGCAAACAGCGGCAAAGGAAAGCTGAAATGAGGCGGTAAAAAGGGCATTTCCATTTAGGACGAGTATTATAAGGGCTGAAAATAAGAGGCTTGACCATATATCCCTTTCCCTGTCTATAAGGAAAGAGA
This sequence comes from uncultured Desulfobacteraceae bacterium, assembly GCA_964655655.1. Classification (GTDB taxonomy): domain Bacteria; phylum Desulfobacterota; class DSM-4660; order Desulfatiglandales; family B25-G16; genus CAZZPR01. The sequence continues at coordinate 17,077 of CAZZPR010000037.1, forward strand.
ATAAGAATACAAGGACCATAATTGCGGCCCTTTGGGAAGATACATGGAAACCGGTGATAAATCCATAAGCCAACACCGGGAATACGGACACAAGTGCGGAAACCTTCTTTATATCAAAAGCCAGCGTAAGACGGGAGGAAAAGGACAATAACCTTCTGGTGAACATAAACACCATCCATGCCACCAATCCGAGATGCAATCCGGAGACAGCCATTATATGGCTCACGCCGGCTCGGGCGAATGATTCTCTGGTTCCCCGGGCAAGTAGCTGTCTTTCGCCCAGAATGAGTGCGGTAAAGATCGAAGCGGATTGCCTTGAAAGGTTTTCTGAGAAGAATTGTCTCAAAGGGCCCCTAACCCTTTCCAGGATATTTAACATGAGGCCTGGATCGCCCCGTCCCATGGGTACCAAGTACCTTGAATCCGAGACCGAGGCCTTAAAGGAGAACCCCTGATTTTGCATATACGAGCGGTAATTAAACCCGCCTGGGTTATCAAAATTCTCGAATGCTTTTATCCTTGCCGGAAACCGTATTCTGTCGCCTGTCTTCAGATCGCCTTTGTATCCGTATATCTTTACCAGGATATTAATTTTTACCTTTCTGGATTTATTGTTTGAATGGATCATTTCAGCACGTACAGGGAAGGCGGCAGACCACGGTTTCAACCTTGGAGGTCCGTATATGGTCCCCTGTATGACGATATCCTTTTCTTTGTAATTATCCGGCAACCGGGAAACAACTGGCTTGTTCACCTGGGAATTTATGCCCAGCAAGAAAAAGACGGCTATAATGGAGGGTTTCCGAAGTTTTAGAGGAGAAAAGAGGGTTAGGCCGGAAAAGAACAAGGTTGCCAGAGGAAGCAGGTAAAAAGGTGAGTTGATTGATGCAGGAAAAATGTTACCTGTTAGCACGCCTGAAACGGTTCCAAGCAGCGGAAGGATAATAGGCCGGGAGAACATTAATTTTTTTCGCGCCAGATCTTGGATCCGAGTCCGGACAGCTTAATATCCAGGCCCTGGTATCCTCTATCAAGATGATAAACCCTTGAGATCTCAGTGCGTCCCCTTGCCGCCAGTCCCGCAAGCATGAGGGATGCACTGGCCCTTAAGTCAGTGGCCATTACAGGTGCACCTGATAAATAATCCCTGCCCCGAACCAAGGCCTGTCCCCTGTTTATTTCAATATCAGCACCCATCCTTTTTAATTCACTTACATGCATGAATCTGTTTTCGAATATGGTTTCCCTTATCATGCTCCATCCGTCTGCAATGCTCATCAATGCCATAAACTGTGCCTGGAGATCGGTAGGAAAGCCCGGGTAGGGCATGGTTTCTATGTCCGCACTCTTGACCTTGTCACAGCCTGTAACAAGTATATCCCCCCCCTTGGTTTCTATGCTTATTCCGCTGCCGGCTAATTTTTTTACAACCGCTTCTATATGATTTAAATCAGCTCCCTTTATGGTGACCCGCCCTTTTGTTATGGCGGTTGCTATCAGAAATGTACCGGTTTCCACCCGGTCGGGTATAATTTTATATTTTACAGGGTGCAGTTCTTTAACTCCGTAAATAGTTATTGTATCCGTACCTGCACCATGTACTTTGGCCCCCATTTGATTCAGCATGTTGGCGAGATCCATAACCTCCGGCTCTTTTGCGGAATTATTCAAGGTAGTTTTTCCCTCTGCCTTTACCGCGGCCATCATCAGGTTTTCAGTGCCTGTTACGGTTGGTATATCGAAAAATATATCCGCACCCTTAAGCCTGTCCGAACTGACGTTTACATACCCATGTTCAAGGCTTATTTCCGCGCCCATAGAGCTTAGCCCTTTAAGATGCAAATCGATTGGCCTGGCACCTATGGCACAGCCGCCGGGGAGGGAAATCCTCGCTTTGCCGAATCTGGAAAGCAGCGGTCCAAGTACGAGAACAGAGGCCCTCATTGTCTTTACCAATTCGTAAGGGGCAAAATGGTTGTTGAGCCCGTCGGAATTTAACCTGAGACAGTTGTCCCTTTCTTCAAACACTACTCCGAGATTGTGCAGGATCTCTTTTATCGTCTTAACATCTCTTAATTCGGGAATATTTTCCAGGGTATGCCAGCCCCCTGTAAGCAAACAAGCAGACATTATGGGCAGGGCGGCGTTTTTGGCCCCGCTGATATTAACATCCCCCTTTAGCGGAATTCCCCCCTCTACTATAATCTTATCCATTTCCCTTCCTGGCCTTAACTATGCGGTAATTTCCCCGGTAATCCTTTAGGCGTTCTTGATGATCAAATGATTTTTGGGCCTTTATTAATTCCAGGGCCTTGTATGTTTGATGAGGATCCATTTCTATGAGCAGCCAGCCTCCGGGCTTTAAATATGGACCACCCTGAATTATTTTTTCGATAAAATACATTCCGTTTTCACGGCCCGAAAGCGCTATTCTCGGCTCATAAAGACTTATTTCCGGTGCCAGGTTTTTGAAAGACCCCTCCGATATATAGGGCGGGTTAGAAATGATCAAATCAAATAAACTGAAGGAGGATGAAAAGGGGGACCAGATGTCCCCTTGGCAGAATTTTATTCTTCCGTTAAGATCGTATCGCCCGGCATTGCCTTTGGCTACGGTCAAGGCATCGAATGAGATATCACTTGCCCACAGTTGGCAGTCCTCCAATTCTTTTGCAAGTGATACGGCTATGGCACCGGATCCGGTACCCATATCGAGTACCCTCGGGTGATCGGAATTCGGCAATAATCCCTTTTTTGTAAGCTTTATTGCCTCTTCAACAAGACATTCCGTTTCTGGTCTAGGGATCAACACCGATGAGTTGACCGAGAACTCTAGAGACCAAAATTCCTGACGGCCTGTAATATAATGAAGGGGCTCTCTTTTTAGACGTCTCCTTACAAGAGAGCGATAACCCTCTATTTCAGGTTCATTCAAAGGCCGATCGAGTTCCAGGTAAAGATCAATTCTATTATTACTTAGCTGGTGGGAAAGTAAAACCTCTGCGCAAAGACGGGGATTTTCTATGCCTTTATCTTTCAGAAACCGGGAGGTAGCAATTAAAATATCTCCGATGGTCCATTTTTTTCGATTCATGGCATCTTTACTACCTTTTCTAATTTGGTCTCGGTCTTATAATGGGCTAAGAGGGGGTCCAGAAGGATATCGAGATCACCTTGCAGGATTTCCTCCAATCTGTGAACAGTTAAGCCTATCCTGTGGTCAGTAACCCTGCTCTGAGGAAAATTATAGGTCCTTATTCTTTCGCTCCTGTCCCCGGAGCCCACTATATCCTTACGCTCCTTGGAGATTTTTGATTGTTGCTCTGCCTGCTGTACGTCCAGAAGCCTGGAGCGCAAAACCTTCATGGCCTTTGCCTTATTTTTATGCTGGGATTTTTCGTCCTGGCAGGATACCACCAAGCCGGTGGGTATATGGGTAATGCGAACCGCAGAGTCGGTGGTATTTACGCTCTGCCCCCCCGGGCCTGAGGACCTGTACACATCAACTCTGAGATCCGTAGGATCTATGGTAATGTCCACTTCTTCAGCCTCGGCTAGCACAGCCACTGTAACAGCTGATGTATGAATCCTGCCTTGGGTTTCGGTGTCCGGAACCCTCTGGACTCGGTGCACTCCGCTTTCATACTTCATCTGGCTATAAACGTTTTTCCCCTCAACAAGTGCCACAATCTCCTTGAATCCGCCAAGACCGGTGAGATTTTGGCTCAGGAGATTTATTTTCCATTTTTTCTTCTCTATGTATCGGGCGTACATCCTGAAGAGGTCTGCGGCGAACAAGGCTGCCTCTTCTCCTCCGGTACCGGCCCTTATTTCCAGGATAACGTTTTTTTTATCTCTTGTATCCTCCGGGATGAGCAATTGGCTCATCTTCTTATCCAATTCGGACAACTCCCTATTTTGGTTTTCCAATTCTATTCCGGCTAGCTCCCTTATCTGCTTATCCGGGTCATGTAGGAGGCCTTGGGTATCTTTGATCTTTTCTTTTGTGTCCTTATACTTTCGAAATGCATGAACAAGCGGCTTGAGATCCTTGTATTCTTCCATGTATTTTCGATACAGATCCTGTTGTTTTATGATCTCTGGCTTGCTCAATTCGTGTTCCAGGTCCTCGAACCGCTTTTCCGCATCCTCTATTTGGGAATACATAAAAAGACACCTTAATTTTTCTCTTTGTTCCCAGGTTCAGTCTGTTCACTTTTCTGATATTTTCTCCTGAACTGTTCAACCCGCCCTTTTGAATCCATAATTTTTTGCTTGCCGGTAAAAAGGGGATTGCACTGAGAACACATTTCCACCGAGATCTCCTTTACGGTAGAGTAGGTCTCAAATTCGTTTCCGCATGCGCAATGAACGGTTGCCTTTTGGAATGGGGGGTGAATATCTTTCTTCATTTTTGTCCTCCTATGCTTAACACTAAAATCCCAAGCTATATAAAGTAAAAATTCCTAAAGTATTTCCAATCGTTTTACTACTGATTCATGGATGCCAAGAACTCTTTGTTGTTTTCCGTACCCTTTATTTTATCCAGAAAAAATTCCATGCTGTCCACCGGGGTTAATGGTGCGAGCAATTTTCGGAGAATCCATATGCGATTGAGGTCCTCTTTATCAATTAAAAGCTCCTCTTTTCTGGTGCCAGAACGGTTTATATCAAGGGCGGGAAATATTCGTCTGTCACTGAGTTTGCGGTCGAGATTTACCTCCATGTTGCCGGTACCCTTAAACTCCTCGAATATGACCTCGTCCATCCTGCTGCCTGTATCAATAAGGGCTGTTGCAATTACAGTGAGACTTCCGCCCTCTTCAAGGTTTCGGGCTGCACCAAAAAACCTCTTGGGACGATGAAGGGCGTTTGAGTCAACGCCTCCGGACAATATCTTGCCGCTCGGAGGAACTACCGTATTATAGGCCCTGGCAAGCCTGGTAATGCTATCCAGCAAAATCAAGACATCCCTTTTATGTTCCACTAATCTTTTGGCCTTTTCCAGGACCATCTCTGCTACTTGCACGTGGCGCTGCGGAGGTTCATCAAAGGTGGAGCTAACCACTTCTGCTTCCACGGATCGGTCCATATCTGTAACTTCCTCAGGCCTTTCATCTATAAGCAGGACAATTTTGTATATGTCCCTCTGGTTTTGTGTTATTGCGTTTGCGATATTCTTAAGAAGCATAGTCTTGCCTGCCCTGGGCGGTGAGACAATTAAACCCCTTTGCCCCTTGCCTATAGGAGTCATTAGGTCCATGATCCTGGTACAGAGGTTACCCGGGGTAGTCTCCAATTTTATGCGCTCGGTAGGGTAGAGGGGTGTTAGGTTGTCGAACAGGATCTTTTCCGCGGATATTTCCGGGTCTTCGTTGTTTATGTACTCTACCTTGAGAAGGGCGAAGTATCTTTCCCCTTCCTTGGGCGGCCTTATCTGCCCCGAGACAGTGTCTCCTTTTTTCATCCCAAACCGTCTAATCTGGGATGGTGAGACATACATGTCATCAGGACCCGGAAGATAATTGGAATCCGGAGAACGCAAAAAACCGAAACCATCCGGCAGTATCTCCAGGACTCCTTCTCCATTGATTACCCCATTTTGCTCCGTTTGGGCCTGTAAAATGGAAAATATCAGATCCTGCCTTCCCAAAGCTGTAACTCCGGATATATTAAAAGTTTTGGCCAAGTCAACCAACTCACTTATATTCTTTCTTTTGAGTTCTACTAAATTCATACTTTTTTACCCCTGTTGCAAAATGTATTTATAATCTCCTATCCACTTTTTGTTTTAACGTGAAGCGAATAGACCCCTTTTTTTAACCCAGATTGTGCAGCAGCCAACTACTGCGGCCTGAAAAACCTTGCTGCAACGCTCTTTTCGCAATTTTGATCCTCAACATATTTATGAATATGCCCGCGGTTCAAAATTACTCCAAATTCGCGTTTGGCTTGGGTTTTACAACCCTCGCTAAGTTTTCTACTGCACAATCTGGGTTTTAAAAAGATCCTTTTATTGATATTTCATTGTTCCTGAAAATTTACGAGCAAGCTTTATGCAGACCTTTTGTTGATATGTGTTGTAACCTTAAATTATCCAGGAATGACTTTCGTGCGGATTTATCACCTAACAAACTATAAGCACCTGTCACTTTGTTGTCAAGGGTATTTTTTCGGTGTCCGCCTTTCCCTCCTTTTTACCTAACCAGTCAATCAATCGCTTCATATCATTTGGAATAGGCGCCTGAAGCTCTAAATAATTCCGTGATTCCGGATGCACAAAGCCTATTTGCTCTGCATGTAGCATTTGTCTTCTTACCAACCCCAGGATTTCTTTGATGTCCGGGGATTGTTTTTCCCCCCACCTTTTGCCGTAACCATACAGGCAATCACCTACTACAGGATGACCCAGATATGCCATGTGGACCCTGATCTGGTGAGTTCTGCCGGTATGGGGTATTAGGTTTAAAAGGGAAAAACCCGCAACATATACCTTTAAGGATTTCCACTCGGTCAGGGCCTTTCTGCCCCTCAGGAAAGAGGCCTGCATCTCTTTTCTTCTTACCGGGTGCCTGCTTATGGGTAAGTTTACTGATCCCTTTTCCGGTTTAATTATGCCATGCACAAGGGCCAGATATCTTTTTTTTATTTTTCGTTCCTTGAATTGTGCTGCAAGAAAATTATGGGCCCTGTCATCTTTGGCTATTAAAATCGCCCCCGAGGTGTCTTTATCGAGCCTGTGAACTATTCCCGGCCTTGCGGGTCCTCCTATTGTGGAAAGGGCCTGATATTTTTTTATTAGGCTTTCGGCCAGTGTGCCTTCAGATCCACCGCCCGGAGGATGCACTACCAGCCCCGGGGGTTTATTTACTACCAGAATGGATTTATCCTCATGCAGGATGTCAAATTTTATATCCCCTGATTTTTCCGCCCTTTCCTTTGGAGGGTGGATGAATACATTTATCCTGTCACCAGCCTTTAAACGACGACTTGCCCTAACCTTGCCTCCATTAACTGTAACCGCCCCGTTGTCTATCAGCCTCTGAGCAGCGGCCCTTGACAGGCTGAATTCCCTGTTTTCGGAAAGAAATTTATCCAGCCTTATGTTAAAGGGCTGGTTAAATATAATCTCTTTCTCTCTTTTTTGGCCCACAATATTTTTTAAGGGCTTTCCTTCAAAGAGGTATTGGCTGTTATATTGGATTCGATATCCTTGGCTACGTCTTCTTCCTTCATGTTTTTGGCAAGTGAAATTTCCTTTGTTAGTAAAGTACGGGCTGTATCCAGCATCTTCTTCTCGCCAAAGGATAGCTCCTTGTCATGCTGCATTGCGCTTAGATCCCTGTACACCTCTGCAACCTCGAATACCGATCCGCTTTTTATCTTGCCCATGTAATCTCTGTAACGCCTGTTCCAGGTCTGATTGTCGTCTACGGACAGATCCTTCCCCTTCAGTATTGAGAATACCTTGCCTACGTCGTTTTGGTTTATTATCCTTCTCAGCCCTACATTTTCCACATTTGAAGAGGGAATCATTATAATCATGTTGTTTTCAAGTACCCTGATTACATAAAAATCCTCTTCGCAACCTGAGATTTTTCTTTTTTCGATTCTCTCTATAACCCCAACCCCATGGGCAGGGTAAACAGTCAGGTCCCCGATTTTAAACATTTTTATCTCCTGATATATGTTACTGGCACTGTCGCCACTGTGCGGTTTTCGGCCTGAAAATAACAAGCTTTAACTTCTGAAAGCCCCTAAAACAGAAATAAACCAATGCCCGGCAACACAGGGGCAATCACAAGAGATACGACTGACATCAATTTTATTAATATGTTCATAGCCGGCCCCGAGGTATCTTTAAAAGGATCACCTACCGTATCACCTACTACAGCAGCCTTGTGATTGTCGCTGCCTTTACCTCCCAGGTTGCCTTCTTCTATGTATTTCTTTGCATTGTCCCATGCACCGCCCGCGTTTGCCATAAACAGTGCCAGAAACGCCCCCATTACTGTTGCACCCAGGAGCATGCCCCCAAGAGTTTCCTTGCCCAACAAAAACCCTACTGCCACCGGAGTAAGCACGGCGATCAATCCGGGAGCGACCATCTTCCTTAATGCCGAGGAGGTGGCTATGGATACGCATTTGGCGGGTTCCGGTTTAACACCTTCCTTCCCCTCCAGGAGCCCGGGGATTTCCTTGAACTGGCGCCTTATCTCTTCAACTATGCTGAATGCCGCCTTTCCCACCGAAGTCATTGTCAGGGCTGCACAAATCATGGGTACAATACCACCTATAAAAATCCCTATTACAACCATAGGATTTTTAATATCTATCATCTGCAAGTCCGCAGCCTGGGTATAGGCGACAAATAATGCGAGCGCGGTCAAGGCGGCAGAGCCTATGGCAAATCCTTTTCCAATGGCCGCGGTGGTGTTGCCCAGCGCATCGAGACTGTCCGTTATCTTTCTGGTCTCAGGTCCAAGGCCTGACATCTCTGATATTCCCCCTGCATTGTCCGCTATGGGCCCGTAGGCATCCACTGTCATGGTCGCACCCACTGTTGCCAGCATTCCAACCGCTGAAAGGCCAATACCATAAATACCCGCGGTTTTATATCCTATAAAGGTAGCAGCGCATATACCTAGAATAGGCAGGTACGTGGACTGCATGCCGACAGAAATCCCGGAAATAATTACAGTAGCGGGCCCGGTAACAGATTGACGTGCTATTGCTCTTACAGGAGGACCTGAGGTATAGTATTCTGCAAGAAGTCCTATTGCTATACCACAAAGAAGCCCGGAGAAGATCGCCCAGAAGGCCCCCCAGGGCATACCGATTATATTTGTAATAATCGCGGAAAGGATTACAAAAATGCCTGCCGCTACAAATGTTGTATACCTGAGCGCACCGGCAGGATTCCTGGTAAGAAAGGCTTTTATTGAGAATACCCCGGCAAAGGAACTGATCAATCCCGCCATTACAATCAATATAGGCATTGCCATATATTTCAGCTTTATAGCCAAAGGAGACAGCCCTTTAAGTACAGGAAACTGGTTCAAGAACTCCGGGGTTATGGTCAGGGTAGCCCCTATTGCAATAGTGGCAATTACAGAACCTACATAAGACTCAAAGATATCTGCGCCCATGCCGGCGATATCACCTACATTGTCTCCTACATTATCTGCAATTACCCCGGGATTTCGAGGATCATCCTCCGGTATTCCGGCTTCCACTTTTCCTACCAGATCTGCTCCCACATCTGCGGCCTTTGTGTAAACTCCACCGCCGACACGTGCAAAAAGGGCAATTGAACTTGCACCCATGGCAAACCCATTAATGTACTGGGCGGTTTCAGGATTGCCTCCAAAGACCCAGAACCAGAAGCCCAGCCCGAGTAGTCCGAGACTGGCCACGGCAAGCCCCATGACGGAGCCCGAAAAATAAGAGACATCCAGTGCCTTGGACTGGCCTGATTTATTGGCCGCCTCTGCTGTTCGGGAATTCCCCCTTGTTGCGGCACTCATTCCAGAAAATCCGGCCAGCATGGAGCAGAAGGCCCCTGTTACAAAGGCGATGGAGGTCTGCCATGCTATCCCGAAAAAAAGCAGCACGAACACTGCGGCTATAAAAAAGACCAGGGCAGTATATTCTTTTTTTAGGAATTCCATAGCCCCGGAATGGATCATCTCCTCCAGATCTCTCATCAACTGGTTTCCGTTTGGAAATTTTTTTACATAACGGAATATTATATAGGCGATTATTATCCCCACCAAACCCAAGTAGGGTGCATAAATAGTAGTTCCCTCCATAGCAATCATACCTCCTTTTCCTGTACCACCAAAGAATTGTACTTATTCATTGCGGCCTCAATGCCGGACGTAACGAATAATTCCACTGCCCCTGCCACTAATTGAAGAGCTTTATTGATCGCAGCTTCCTGGCCTTCATGAATACCGGCCAGGACATATTTTTCAGCTGGTTCATTGTCTCTGGGCCTTCCTATTCCTATTCTGGTCCTGTTAAATTCATTTGTACCAAGATGATGAATTATTGACTTTACTCCCCTATGTCCCCCTGAACTGCCGTTCCTGGAAATCCTCAGACGCCCTGCATCCAAATCCATATCGTCATGAATGACCATAATGTTTTTAATATCCGGTAGGTAATGCTCCACCAAGTATTTGAGGGCGATGCCGGATTTGTTCATAAAGGTTTGAGGGCAAGACAATATAATTCTTTTATCACGGCAAAACAATATAGTGCTAAGGGCTTGAAAACGCCGGTCAGATAATTTCAGGCCTGATCTCTCACATAAAAGGTTAATGGCCTCAAACCCAAGATTGTGCCTGCTACGGCTATATTTTGTGCCCGGATTTCCCAGCCCTGCGATCAAATATGTATATTTAAAGTTCCTCTTCGCCTTCTATCTCCTCCCCCTCTTCCTCCTCTTCTTCCTTCTCTTCCTCTTCAGTGATTACTGACGGAGCTACAACCGTGGCTATGGTAAGATTTTCATCCTCTGTTGATTTCAAGCCAGGAGGAAACGTTACATCACTGATATGAATTGAATCACCAATATCGAGTCCGGAAACATCTATCTCTATTTTTTCCACTATATACTTGGGCATACAAGACACACTCAGCTCCCTTCGAATATGTTCCAGTATGCCGCCTTTTGTCACACCGGCAGGTGTATTTATCAGGACCAAAGGTATATCCACCTCTATTTCCTTGCCCATGGCTATCTCATAAAAGTCTATATGCAAGTAATCCCTCGTAACCGGATCTCGTTGCAGCTCTTTCACCATCACGCTTTTGGGCTTATTCCCGCCTATATTTAACTCAAAAATAATGTTTTCAACGGATTTTCCTTTTAGTGCACTTTCCAGCTGAGGGAAGTCTATAAGAATTTTTACTGGCTCAGTTTCTGGCCCGTAGAGTATAGCCGGGATCTTGCCGTTGGCCCTTAATTTTCGGGCATGGCCCTTACCTGTTTCTTTCCTTTTTTGGGATTCTAACTGAACAGCTTCCATTTTTGACCTCGATGGAAAAATTCAAATTGATATTTAAATCATACAAATAATGAGCTTATGGACTTTGAGAAAAATACTCTTTTGATTGCCTCACCCAGTATCTCAGCCACTGAAACCACCCTTACCTTCGAGCATTCCGTTACCTTTTGACTCAGGGGTATGGTATCTGTTACCACAATAGATTCAATGGGGGATTCCTCGATTTTCTTCAGGGCATCACCGGAAAGAACCGGATGGGTGCAGCATGCATAGACATGTGCCGACCCCTGGGTTTTAAGTGCGTAAGCGGTCTCTACAAGGGTTCCTCCGGTATCTACCATGTCATCCAGTATAATGGCCGTGCCCCCTTTTACGTCCCCTATTATATTCATGGCCTCCGCAACATTAGGGGCATCTCTCCTCTTGTCTATGATTGCAAGACCTGCGTTAAGCCTTTTTGCAAAAGCCCTGGCCCTCTCCACACCGCCGGCATCCGGCGAAATTATAGTGAGACCATCATTAAAATGCCTGTGTATATATTTAAGGAGAACCGGGGCTGCAAACAGATTATCCACAGGTATATTAAAATATCCCTGGATCTGTCCCGCATGCAGATCAATGGAAATCACCCTGCTTATCCCGGCCACGGTAATCAGGTCGGCTACAAGCTTTGCGCTTATGGGCACCCTTGGCCTGACCTTTCTGTCCTGCCTGGCGTAACCGTAGTAGGGTATCATGGCGGTGATGCTTTTAGCGGAGGCCCTTTTAAGGGCATCGGTAATCACCAGGAGTTGTATTAGATTGTCATTTACCGGGCTACAGGTGGATTGAATGATAAAGGTGTCCTTTCCTCTTACATTTTCCTCGATTTCTATCCTGATTTCCCCGTCGCTGAAGGTCTTGTTTAGCAAAGCACCGGGAAGGATGTCCAGGTAATCGCACACCTTTTTGGTGAGATCTACATTTGAGGTACCACCAAACAGTTTTAGTCCTTCGTTTATTTCTTCCATGGATGTTCCTTTTGTCCTGTACCGATATGTGGCTGGGGTGGGAGGATTCGAACCTCCGAATGCGGGCTCCAAAGGCCCGTGTCT
>CAZZPR010000038.1:0-29050 GCA_964655655.1 uncultured Desulfobacteraceae bacterium
TTTCCAGTTTATTATTTAAAATCCTAATTGTTAGCAGGCATCCACCCTCCCAAAGCCCCGCCCATTTCCTCAAGGCAATATCTATAAGCTTGATTGCATGTGCCCTCATATTCGGGGTTTAAGGTACTTAATCAAGTAATTGGAAATTCTCAGGAGTAAACTCCGAATATTTCGGGCACTGCCGGATACAGTGGTATTTCTTTTTGAGACATTGCCTCCCGGAAACAGGCAGGTCTTTGTCTGGTGTTGCGGGCTTATAATATGGGTTCCGGTTTCTTGTTGCCGCCATCTTTTAGTTAAAGGGTCTTTGTGTGAACAAAATGTTTGACCCCGGGATTGATATGGGATAAAGAATAGTGAAAAAACCTTCGAATATCATATCCGATGTGATTTCCGCGCCTGCGCACACCTTAAAATGTTCCGGGCGGTTTAAATAGCGAGTTTGAGCAGAGCTATATCACTCTTGATTTACGAGTATTTACATATAAAGAAAGAAAAAAGTGAATCAAGGATTTAGTGCCGATATTTTAACTGCTTTGGGATCGGTCCTTTTTGTTAAGCCTTGCACCTATCCAGAGGTTTTGTGGACCGGAAAAATCCAATAAGATGAAAAATGTTTTGCCGGGAATCTTGCATTAAGAAAATGCATTTTGTTTCCCCTTATTTTTAACTTTTATTAAGATAGAGAATATCTATGGGAAAAGAGCGAAGGCTTTACAAGAGGGTTTATTTCTCCAGGAAGGATGAGATCAAGATCAAATTTTATTTTAAGGGCTCCACAGGGGGCGCTTCCGAAGCTTTACTTATGAACCTTAGCCAGGGTGGGGTAGCTCTGGCTGCTCGAAAAAATGAGGTTGAGGAAATTTGTAAAGGAAGCCGTTTAAAGGTTTCATTTATCGAAGGTGAACCCGAGTTGGAGTTTTTGTCCAAGATTGAATTGGAGGTCAAATGGGTGTTGCATAACACTACTTTAAAACACCTCGGCTTTGGATGTGAATTCCTGAATATCTCCCCTAATCTCAGAAACCGAATAAAGATATTTATGGAATCCTGGATTAGAAGAAAAGGCCAAGGTTACCAGGGAGTGAAAAATGGATATTAGGACCATTTCCAACCTTAGCCGTTTTAAAGATATTGTCATAACCCTGTTGAATTACGGTTTTAAGGATCTGGTAGACAGACTTGATTTACCGGGCTTCGGGTACAAAGGGGGCAAACGCAAGGTAGATCATAGCCTGGAGACATACGAGAGAATTCGTTGCGCCCTTGAAGATTTGGGACCCACCTTTATAAAATTCGGTCAGATAATGAGTATGAGGCCGGATTTGATACCCAAGCCCCTGATAAATGAACTGCGGAAGCTTCAGGATGAGGCCTCCAAAGAAGATTTTGCAGACATCAGGAATGCTGCGGAAAAAACCATGAAGAGACCCATAGAGGATGTGTTCAGTTTTTTTGAAGAACAGCCCTTGGCCGCGGCTTCATTGTCCCAGGTGCATAGAGCGATACTCCGGGAAAACGGACTTGATGTAGCAGTAAAGGTACAGAGACCCGGAATACGGACCAAGGTAAATAGGGATCTCGACATAATCAAGGCCGTTGCTGAACGGTTGCACGAGCGTATTACCGAGCTCAGGATTTACGATCTGCCAAGTATTGTCCAAATCATAAGAAAGATGTTATTGAAGGAACTCAATTTTTTGAATGAAGCACGTTACATGAGGATTGCGCAATCCTATCTTGATAAAATGCCCAGGGTGCGTGTCCCGGACGTATATCAAAAATATTGCACGGAACAATTGGTGGTTATGGAACTTGTTAAGGGCGTCAAGCTGAAGGACCTGGAAGAAAAAGACATAGCTGAAAGCCGGACCCTTGCAAGGCAGGGTCTCAGATGGGTGATCAAGCAGATACTGGAGGACGGCTTTTTTCACGCGGATCCTCATCCGGGCAACGTTATGATAACCGAGGGAGGCGTACTTTGGCTGCTGGACTGGGGCATGGTAGGCCGCCTTAACCTGGATTCCAGGCATGAGCTGATCGATTTTTTGGGGGCAGTGGTAGAAAAAGACAGCAGGCTGTTGGTGCGCAGCCTCTCCATAATTGCTACGGCCGAAGGGGAGGTAGAAAACAGGGGTCTGGAAAGGGATCTTATGGATATACTGGATTTCTACTTCGGCATACCCATAAAGGATTTGAATTTGGGTAACCTGCTATTGGATATAACACATCTTCTTAGGGAATATAAGTTACATTTACCCCCGGATTTATCTATCATGATAAAGGCCCTTATTACCGGTGAGGGAACCGCCAGGCAGCTTTACCCGGAGCTGAATGTTATCAAGGAGGCGGAGGGCTATGTAAAACGGCTGTCTTTACAGCGTCTGGGCCCCCGGAAATTAATAAGGGATCTGCGCTCATTGCTGTCAGAGCTTCTTTCCTTGTTCAGGAGGTCTCCCAGACAAATTCCCCGGATAATAGAAAAAATGGAAAAAGGGGAGCTAAGCATCCGTTTTGAGCACGAAAATCTGGGGGGTTTGATAAATACACTGGAAAATACCTTTAACCGATTGACATTCGCGATTATAATCGCTGCCATGGTTATCGGTTCCTCCATGATAATTACCACAGGCATTAAACCCCTCATATTCGGTTTTCCGGCCTTTGGCATAATCGGGTATCTGATATCCGGGGTGCTCGGCCTGTTGGTTATATTTAATATCATAAGACGAAAGTATTGACCCGTTTTTTGCCTGGGTTTTTGAGAGACTGGAACAGGAGGTGTGGACATGGTTTTGTTTTCGTCCATCAAGCAGGCGGCTACATGGTGAGTTTCAAATCTCATGAACCAATTTTTGTGTATAAGCAATGCTACATGTATCTTAACTGCTACATATTAAGGGATTAAAGAAGGTTTGTATCCAAGAAAGATTGAATCTTTGAAGCCCTTGAAAAACAATAGGGGCTTAAGCTGCAGAGAGAAAAAGGTAAATTTTTCTGAACCTGTAATTTTTGGCCTAAAGATTGCAGAAATAAAATTACTTGTATGGATTACCTGAATCCTCACCAAAAAAGGGAAGGCCATGGAAATAGCGGAACCAAAGATAAGGCAGGAAGATATATTAATCCTTCTTGATGATAACTTTAATTCCAGCAACGTTTGTATAGTTACCGGGGCGGGAACTGGAATAGGCAGGGCAACCGCTGTCTCTGCGGCGGCAAACGGGCTGAAGACCGTGGGCCTTGATATCAATGAGGAGGAAGGCAAGAAGACCCGGGAAATGATAAGAGACATGGTAGGGGACATGGAATTTATAAAGACCGACCTTACCAAAGATAAGGATATTGAGGATGCGGTAAAAGAGGCCGCCAAACTGGGAAATATAAAATATCTGGCCAATATCGGGGGGATTCAGCACATAGACAGGGTTGAAGATTTTCCCATGGAAAAATACGATACCATGCAGCGTATTATGTTGAGGGCACCTTTTTATCTTTCCAAACTGACCATCCCTTATATGAAAAGAAGCAGGGACGGAAAAGGTGTAGTGGGAAATATGGCCTCTGTGCATGCCCACATATGCACAGGTAACAAGCCTGTATATAATATCATGAAATTCGGCCTGAGGGCCTTGTCCCAGTCCATATCCGCGGAGGGAGCAGGCAGGGTTCGATCTTTTTCAGTAAGCACCGGGTTTGTTAAAACTCCGCTGGCCTTAAACCAGATACCGGACCAGGCAAAGCAAAGGGGTATTAGCCCTGATGAAGTAGTAAGGGATGTCATGATGGGCAGGTCACGTGTAAAGGAGATGATGTCTCCCATTGAGGCGGCCAACCTATTTATATTCGGCTTTTCCCGTTATTCCAAATACCTGGTGGGGGGTGACCTTTTGTTTGACGGGGGGATGGTGCTCACCTATTAGCCAGGGTTGCACAAAGTTGGAGTATGTTGTTTTTTGGCACAGTAAAAAAATGTTTTTATGTCAAATGAAATAACCAACCGAAAAAGGAGATAAAAAAATGCCCCAATATGTGCAGATTATAATAGCCCTCCTCTTTCTTATGGTTGTTTTTGCGTTAACCAAATACGGTATTGCATTAAAAATGAAACGGGCTGCCAATTTTATCATTCGGGATCTGAAAACCAGGGAGGCCCTGGACCCGGCTTCAGCCACTCCTCTCAGGTACGAGAAAAGGGAATATTTCAAGATAGGAACAAGGGATTTCAAGCCGAATGTACTTAAGTCACTAGTGCAAATGGACATAGTGGGGAAAACGGGAAACGGCAGATATTATCTAAAGAAAGAAAAACCGTTTTAATAGCTTTTTGACAAGCAAGGCAACATTTTATCTGATTTCGGTAAATTGATTGTTGGGCTGCTAAAATATATAGAGAAAGGGGGTGATGGATTTTCGCCAGAGAGTTTTAAAAAGGGTGTTTTTTTAAATTTTAAACTAATTAGGAGGAGAAGCATGAGAAAGATCGGATTGGTTATTTTAGTCTTGGTAGTGGCCGTTGCATTTGTAATGGGCGCCTCCAATTCTTTCGCAGCGAAAAAGGAAAAGTTCGGTGTGGACAAGAGACACGAGGCTTGGAAGGATAAGAAATGGACAACATCGGACCAAGAATTTACCTGGCGGTTCACGGACACATGGGGTGGACTGCTTTTTCACGACATCAGCATCCATCTTGCAGACAGCATTCGGGCGTGCAGCGGCGGCCGGCTGAACCTTAAGATTTTCCCCACAGGCGCGCTTGTCCCGGCAATGGAGGTATTTGATGCCACATCCAAGGGAACAGTGGACTGCTTTCACAGCTGGCCCGGATACTGGAAGGGCTTCAACGAGGCATTTGTGCCTCTGTCCTCCGTTCCTTTCGGCCTTGATGCAGAAGGTTACAACATATGGCACCATGAGAGAGGCGGGCAGGAATTGGCGCATGAGTTGTATGGCAGATACGGCATGATCGCATTTAATGCGGGAAACGTAGGCCAGGAGATGGGCCTTTTTTCCAACAAAAGGGCTACGAAGCAGGCGGATTACAAAGGTATGAGGGTCAGGACCCCCGGATGGTACATGGATATTTTGACGGAGCTCGGCGCCTCGGTCATCCCCGTGCCCGGAAGCGAAATCTATCTGGCCCTGGAGAGGGGCGTTATCGATGCCTGCGAGTACAGCTGCCCCGCGGTAACCCTGCCCATGGGATTTCACGAGATCACCAAATACGTGATCGAGCCAGGTGCACATCAGCCGTCCTGCCAGTTCGACTTCGTTATTAACAAGAAGAAATACGATGCACTTCCGGATGACTTAAAGGCTATAGTACAAGTCAGCAGCAGGGAGACCGATACCTGGGCACTGGCCTTTATGGAGAATTTGAACATCAAGGCGGTGGAGGAAATCGGAAAGAAAGTGGAATACATAAAGATGGACGAGGAGGCCCTGAACGGATTTGCCAAGGCTTCCTATAATTACATCTCGGATTTGATGAAAAAGGACAAAGACGTAAAGAATTTTATGTCCTCCCAGAGGCTCTTCAAGGAAGAATTCGCCAAATGGCGAGAGTTAAGGGGCGGTCTGGCGCCGTGGCCGTATGAGATGTACGTACAGGGAAAACATTATCAATAATATTTTACCCCCTGCCCCGGAGGTTTTTTTGACCTCCGGGGCAGGATCAAGGAAATTAAAGGAGAGGGATCATATGAAGAAATTCGTTCGTGCAGTGGATACCTTCAGCGAGCACTCTGGCAGGTGGATAGCATTGATGGTTCTTCCCATGATATTCGTGGTGGTCTATGAGGTGGTCATGAGAAGGATATTTCATGCACCTACAAAATGGGCCTTTGAGACTACCACCTATCTTTATGGGGCGCATTTCATGCTGGGTATGGCCTATACCTATTTATATGACAGGCATGTGCGTATTGATGTTATAGTGCTCCAGTTTTCGCAGAAGGTGCAAATCTGGCTCCGGATACTCACCTTTCTTTTTATTTTTGTACCTTTTGTAGGTGCTCTGACATATGGAGCAATTGAATATGCAGGTCATTCATGGGCTATATCGGAGCACAGTTGGACGGCATGGAAGCCGCCCTTGTATCCCATAAAAGCGGTGATGCCGGTTTCATTGATTATGCTTTTTCTACAAGCTACAGCAACCCTTATACGAGACATCTATAAGCTCAAGGGAGAAGAGATATGAGTCCTGAAACTTTAGCCATGATAATGTTCGGCGCCTTGTTTATAACCCTTTTCCTGGGGCATCCTCTGGCGTTTTCCCTCGGAATACTTGCGCTTGTCTTCGGGCTTATCGGCTGGGGAGGATCACCGGATTTAGTATTTTCGCTCCTTGCAAACAGGGCATGGGGCGCCATGGACAATTACGTGCTGGTGGCGGTGACCCTGTTCATATTTATGGCACAGATGCTGGATTCCGCCGGAATAGCGGAAAAGCTTTTCCAGACCATGCACATTGTCTTGGGCCCCATTAGGGGAGGCCTTTTGATTACTGTTATCGTGGTATGCACCATATTTGCGGCCTCCGCAGGGGTGGTTGGGGCCACAGAGGTTTCTGTGGGCCTGCTTGCGGTACCTGCACTGATGAGCAGGGGATACAGCACTACAATGACAGCGGGAGCAATTTGCGCTGGAGGAACCCTGGGGATTATCATACCGCCCAGCATCATGCTGGTGGTGTTCGGAAGCCTGGCCAGCATGTCCGTGGGCCAACTGTTTGCAGCAGCGTTTTTACCGGGCTTTTTGCTGGCCACCCTTTACATATTGTATGTAACGGTGAGGTGCACTATAAATCCCTCCCTTGGACCACCTCTTCCAAAGGAGGAAAGGGTTTACACCTTTATGCAGAAATTAAGGATGACCGCCATATCCTTGCTGCCGCCTATATTTCTGGTTTTAATGGTCCTGGGAAGCATAGTGGCAGGTGTTGCCACTCCCACGGAGGCGTCCGGAATGGGTTGCGCAGGTGCGTTTATACTTTCCGTGATATACCGGAAATTAACCTGGGCCGCTGTTAGAGATGCGTGCAGAACCACGCTTTTAGTGGCCTCTATGATTCTCACCCTGTTTTTGGGTGGAAATGCCTTCCAGGCCGTATTTATGGGACTGGGCGGAGGAGATGCCATCAGCAACATACT
The DNA here is from genome assembly GCA_964655655.1 of uncultured Desulfobacteraceae bacterium. Taxonomy (GTDB): domain Bacteria; phylum Desulfobacterota; class DSM-4660; order Desulfatiglandales; family B25-G16; genus CAZZPR01. The sequence goes on from CAZZPR010000038.1 coordinate 7,155, forward strand.
CCTGGGCATGCAGGTCAGCCCCTATGTAGTTTTATTCATAATGATGGGCGTTGTTTTCTTCCTTGGCATGTTCATAGACTGGATAGGCATTCTCCTTATTATAATACCTATATTTGTGCCTATTGCGAGGGAGCTGGGATTTCACCTGTTGTGGTTTGCAACGCTCATATGTGTTAATCTCCAGATGGCCTTTTTGACACCCCCCTTCGGTTACTCCCTGTTTTATCTCAGGGGGATTGCGCCAAAGGAAATGACCATTGTTCATATATACAAGGGTGTTGTTCCCTTTATTGTCCTTCAGTGGATTGGCCTCATAATTTGTGTCGTCTTTCCGGATTTTGTGCTTTTTGTTCCAAGGTTATTTTTCGGGGCAGGCGCGATCGGCTGATACGCCTCACCGGATGAAAGGAGATACAGTCTTCAAAAGGGAAAAAGGTGTTGCTTTGCTTTGGCTTGACAAGGTTAAGTGCCAACCTAAAGGAAAGGTTTAATCGCTTCAATGCCGTAGGTATAGAAAGGAGTTACCAGATGGATAAGTCATTGCCGCTTGAGAGAGTTGCGGTGATAGGTAGCGGTATACTGGGTATGCAGATTGCCATGGTGGCATCCTATACAGGATACAAGGTAAAGATTTTTGACACTGTAAAGGAGAGGTTTGAGCAGACTTATGAAAAAATAAAATCGGATCTTATGGGTAAGGGTATTCAACCTGTAATACCATGGGAGAAATGGGAGACATGCGCAAAGGCGGTGGAGAAGTCGGAAAATTTAGCTGATGCGGTAAAGGATGTGGATTTGGTAATCGAGGCGGTTACCGAGAATCTGGAGTTAAAGAAAAAAATTTTCGGTGAAATTGGCCGGGAGGCCCCTGCAAAGGCTATTTTGGCTACAAACAGCTCTTCCATGCCCGTATCCAGTTTCGAGTCCAGTAGCGGACGGCCCGAATACTGCATGAATATTCATTTTTATTTCCCCCTACAGGGGACCAATATGGTTGACATTATGGGGGGCACCAGCACCCTTGAAAGCGTTATAGAAAAAGGCAAGGCATGGGTAAAATCTCTGAAGTTTATCCCCCTTACAGTAAAAAAAGAACTTTTGGGGTTTTGTTTTAACAGGGTCTGGAGGGCTATTAAGAGAGAGACCCTTTTTATGTGGGGCAATGACTACGTGGATTTCAGGGACATAGACAGGGCCTGGATGGTCTTTGCGGGAATGAAAGAAGGACCGTTTGGGTTGATGGACAAGGTAGGGCTTGATGTAGTTTATGATATAGAGATGGTTTACTACAATGATTCCCAGGACCCCAAGGATATGCCGCCAAAGGCCTTGAAAGAGAAAATAAGCAGGGGCGAACTAGGTGTCAAGAGTGGTAAGGGCTTTTATGGATACCCGGATCCGGAATTCCGAAGCCCCGACTTTTTAAATCCCTCCGGTTGATTTTATTAAGACATGAAAAAAAAGACGGGCCCAAAAACGGTCCGTCTTTTTTTATGGAAAAATTAGGATCCTAATCTTGGGTTAAAAGTCTGAGAAATTCTCGTCTTCCTCAAAGGGAATTACCTTTTCAGGCTTCAAATTGCCCTGCTTCCCTTCCTGCTTGGCAGCCGATTCCCTTGTTTTTTCAGGAAGCTCACGCTTTGGGGAGGGTTTCGCCTGGGATTGGGCTTCGGGTCTTTTCTCCATGAAAGATGAACGGGTTGTCAAATTATTCCTGCCGCCCCTGATAGCGCTAGCGAGTTCTGTAACAATAGCCTTCATATGTTCCGCCTGAGAGTTCATTTGCTGTGATGCAGAGGCAGACTCCTCTGCATTTGCCGCGGTTTGTTGGGTTACGCTGTCCATGGAACTAACTGCCTGGTTTATCTGGTCTATACCCTGGGCCTGATCATTGGATGCCGCTGCTATTTCCCCCACTAATTGCCCTACCTTTGAGGAGCTTTCCGCTACCTCGGAAAATGCAGTATTGGTGTCTTTTACTATTTCTGCTCCGTCTTTTGTCTTTTTGACGGATTTTTCAATGAGCTCGGCCGTATTCCTGGCAGCATCAGCAGCACGCATGGCCAGGTTTCTTACCTCGTCGGCAACTACCGCAAAACCTGCTCCCGCCTCCCCGGCCCTAGCAGCTTCTACAGCCGCATTGAGGGCCAGAAGGTTTGTCTGGAAGGCGATTTCATCAATGGTCTTTATTATTTTTTGAGTTTCTTCACTTGTGGAGGATATGTCTTCAATGGAACTGGTAAGCCTGTTCATGGATTCGTTTGCCCTCGAGATGACCTTATTTGCCTCTTTCATCAGTTTGTCCGCCTCACCTGCATTATCGGCGTTTCTTTTTGTCATTGAGGACATCTCCTCCAGGGAGGATGAAGTTTGTTCAATAGACGCTGCTTGCTCCGAAGCTCCCTCGGCGAGGGACTGGCTGGCGGCTGAGATCTGGTTGGATGCAGAGGTTACTTGATTGGTGCTGTTGTTCAAGGCATCAATAATTCGATTAATAGGGTTTGCCACAGACCTTGAAATAAGGAATATAATTACCCCGGCGATTATAACTATAGCTATTGCAAGACCTGCATTCATGTTGCGCAGGATTTTAGCGGGTGCAAATATCTCCTCCTTGTCAGCTGTACCCACGGCTATCCATCCAAGGTCCGGTTCACGTTCAAATGCGATAAGGTGATCTCTCCCGCTGACCTTGGAATCCATCACCCCGTTTTTCATTTCGAGGACTTTCCGTCCGAAGCCGGATTTACTGATATTGGATTTCAGCGCCAGGGATTCATCCGGGTGGGAAAGCACCATACCATTTTCGTTAACAAGGTACACATAGCCTTTTTCCCCTATCTTTACATTTTTTATAAAGTTATCACGGATAAAGGGTAGGCGCACTGTAGCCACCAACACCCCTATTATCTCCTCTTTTTCTTTTATTGGAGAAGATACTGCTATGACGGGATTTCCGGTTGCCCTGCTCTTGATGCCGTCGGATATGAAAGTTTTCCCTGAGACCGACCTCTTGAAATACTCCCTGTCCGAGAGATCAAGTTTTTTTATAAGCGTGGAATCGTCGGCTGCCACTACGGTTCCTGCATCGTCGGTGATTATTATGGATTCGTAGAAATCATAATTATCCTTTATGAAGCCCAGCTTAAGGCTGGCGCTGCCGATATACATTTTGTTTTTGGTAATCTTTTTAAATACCTGTTCTGTGGCCCAGTTGCGTACGTCCAGCTTCCTGTCCGTGAACCATAAATGTATATTGTTTATAGTGGAACCTGTAACCTGTTTTACCTGGGCGGTGATGGATTCCTGAAGGGCTTCTTTGGAGTTGATGTAGGAAACCGCAGTGGTGAGGCCCATTCCGATTATGATAAGAAAAATGGTGGGTATGAGGAATTTATTTCTCAGGTTTAGTCTATAACTTATCATTCTTTATTTTCCCTGTGCTTAGGTTTAAGTTTAGAAAGGCATCCATTTTTTTAAGGGAAGGCGGAAAAAGAAGAGAACCGGTTGATAATGTGTTAGTTTGGAGATTGATGATATTTCCGGACCCCTCCTCAACCGGGTTGCTTTTCCCTGTTATTAATTTTATCGGCCTCTATTTGAGAATCCTTTAATATGAAGTGGCGGCTAAACAACTTTTTTAACCCAGATTGTGCAGTAGGCAACGTAGCGAGGGTTAAAACACAAGCGAAACGCGAATTTGGAGCAATTTTGAACCGCAGGCATATTCTCATAAATATGTTGAGGATCAAAATTACGAAAAGAGCATTACAGCAAGGTTTTTCAGGCCGCAGTAGTTGGCTGCTGCACAATCTGGGTTAAATATAGAGGATTGTGCAAGGCGTGTCAATGCTAATGATCCAAGAAAAGGCATGATTCTGTGGCAGAATCTTAATAAATGAGTACCATTCAGGTAGGGAAATTGTGGCAGAAAATGAATTTTGATTTTATTGTACAGATGTTTGGGGTCATTAAGAATATGGTTTGGGTTTGCCGCCCTTGCCCTCAAGTTGCCTGGGATCAGTTATGAATTTGGTATAATTTTTTTTGGGAATCATATATATCCATTTTTTCAGGCGGTCAGCATGGCCTTGGATCTCTTGTAAACTGTTTTTCGGCCCGGGCTCCTTGCTTTCATCCTTTTCATTAATAGGGGGCCTGGCGGCTTTTGCCCTGAGCTTAAGGTAAAATAATCCGGATTTATTGCTGCATTGGGGACCGGGATAAACGGAATAGACTGTGCCGTTAAATAAATGATAGTCGATCCTTTTAGAAAAATCAGTTTCTCCTGGTGAGGAACTGTCATCAGGCTTGGTAACATTTTCAACCTGTATGAAATTAAGGGCACCGGCGAGCTTTTTTGTTGCGTTTTCTGCCACTTTTATGCCATCCGGCAAAAACTCTTCCCTGAAACCCTCTCCCTTTTTTGGTCTGGCAAAGCTGTAAAGTAAGGTTTTCCCCCCTTGTTCATAACATTTAATCTTTTTAATATCCCGGGGTTCAACCTTTAACTGGATATCCTCAAACCATATCGAAGCGCCTCTTTCCAGTGCAGGAAAATAAGTGTCGATAAGGTATATTTCGGGTTTTCCCTCTACCATTGTATACTGGCTATTCGGGATGTGGTTCTGTGGCCCCTTCCGCTTTTTCCCCAGCAAAAATCTTTTAATAATCACCCCGTCTTGGTCTTTCAGACAAATTCGAATCCCCCGGGAATTTTTTGGCGCCTCATTGTCACCGGGATCCTTGAGAGACAGCCGTTTTAAGGTTTCTTCTCCTGATTCAAATTGATTTCCTATTTTAGCGTCTTTTAGACGTCTTACAAATCCTGCTATTCTGGGAAAATTGGCCGGGTAGCCCGAGCAATTTGCAACTAACCATTGCTCCCCTGTTTTTTTCAATAGAGCATTTTTCTCAGGCCCCTTGATGGCTATGGAAGAAATTCGATTTACCGGGAGGTCTTTTAGAAAAGCCCTTCCGATGTTGGATTCGTTAAATCTTTTATCCTTAAAGTAAATAATGTATGCACCGGTCCCTGCAATAAAGGCCAGTATAATAAGCAATATTACAAGACTCCTTATCTTCATCTTTGCCTTACCTTTATTTGCCTGTATAAACCATATATCAAACCGGCTATGGAGACCAAAAGGGGAACGAGAAAGATATTGATTGCCTTAAGGGTGTTTCCCAGGGCTACTATGTCTGCCTTTAGATTTCGGCGCACCTCTTTAAGCTCTTCCTTTATCTCTATTTTTTTCTGCCTGAATTTAGCTATTTCCGCCTCTTGTTCAGGGCTCATAATCAGCTTCTGTGATTCACCTTGATATTGTTGTAATTCTCGAAGCTTTCGGTTGGTGGCCTCTATTTGTTCCATTAGTTCCTTTTCTTTGGCCTGCCATTTTTGCCGGGCCTTTCTCTGTAGCTCCATTACCCTGGTAAAGGGCCTTTCAAATCTTCCTCTGCATCTAAGCTGGATTAGCTCCTCCGCACCGGTCAATATTTCGCAGGCGTTTAAAAGGAAATTGAGATTATCATTAAAGACGTTGCCTACCTTGTAACCCAGGATTTCTCTTCGGGTTACGTAAAATTGGTCATAAAGCATGTCAGCATCCGACACCAGGATTATCATTGAATTATCCTTGCCGGTATCCTTATGATCCGGTCCGGGTTGAGGAGAAGATTTTTTATCATTTTCCTTGTATGGCACTCCCCCTGGAAATGCGGTTTTGAATTTTCCCCCTATACGCACTATCAGGTTCAATGCCTCTCCGGATGGGGTTAGATCCCTCCATATAGATGAGGCCCCCGATTTAACGAGGGATTCTTTGATCAGGGATGCGTTTTTGCCGGTGACAACCAGGGGCTGAAACTCATAGGGGCTGTCCTTTTTTTTCTTTATTGCCCCTGCTATGGGGAACAGCATTTGTTCGAGTTCTGATGTGATTACCTCATTTTTATTGAAAGAATCTGTAGAGGCTGAAATAAAAAGGGGATTTGTCTCTGTCGCATTGTCGCGCGTTCGAACCTTTGTAGGATGATCCAGGTCTGCTACACTTTTTTTGAAATCCATGGAAACGCCCCATGCACCCAACAGCATGTCCAGGGAAAAGTAGGGGGTTTTAGATTCGTCTTGAAATTGAGAGTATTGCTGGGTGTCGGAAATACAGAATGGATCAAGGAAGATCAAGGCGTTTTTGCCTGAAAGAATAAACTGGTCTATTGCGTATTGCAGTTTGGGCAGTATTTCCTTAGGGTAGGCAATCAATAGCATGTCGATCTCTGGGTCCAGCTTTACCGCAGTAAGAGGAACCCTCCGAACTTCATAGGTCTTTCTCAGCTCATCTATAAAAAACCAGGGATTTCCGCCCGGGCCACGGGTGCTTTCAAAGACCGGAAGACTGCTGATTACACCTATTACCCTCTTTTGGGGTGACTGAACCCTGTTTATGCTTCGAGTCACCTCGTACTCGAGGAGCTTCTCCCTAGTAGGGTTCAGGAATTCGATTCTTTCTTCCTGGTCTTCAGCCAGGGCTACTATACCGCAATATATCTTTTCTCCTGCGGATATGGGTATACCCCTGAGTCCGTATTTTTTCGCCCACTCCTCTTCTTCCGAGTCCATCTCGGGATCATATGTTTCTATCCTGACCATGCCGTCACTTTGGTGCTCGTACTCGGAGAGAAAGTCCAGGACCCTTTTGCCGTATATTCTGATGCTGTTGGGCAGGTTGGAATTCCCGCTGCTGAAGAAAAATTTTATGATAACCGGCTTTTTTAGTTCCGCCAGGATGTTTTTGGTGCCCTTTGAGAGAGAATAAAGCTTGTTTTCAGTGGTGTCCCAGCGTAAGTTGGCGAAAGATGCGATGACGTTTACAAGAATGAGGATGGCGAGCAATATTGCCAGGCCCGTGGCGGATATCAACGCCCTGCTTATTTCCTTATGTTTTTTCTTCTTCATAAGTTTACCTTGATTAAGAAGCCTTTCTGTTTTGAAGGATGACCCCGCTTGCAAAGAGCATGAAGAATATGACCGATAAAAAATATAAAATGTCGCTAAGGCTTATTACACCCTGCATGATGGAGGTAAAATGAAACATAAAGCTGAAACCGGAAACCAAGTCCACCAGCCAAAGGGGCGCCCAGCCGGAAAGGACATTTGTAACAGGAGACCAGCCTGCCAGTACCAAAAAAAGGCAGATCACCACACATAGAATAAAACTGATTACCTGATTTCTGCTAAGTGAAGAGGTCATGCTGCCCACGCTCAAATATGCCCCCGCCATCAGGAAACTGCCCAAATAGGTGGCAAGGATTGCACCCATGTCCGGATCTCCAAGATATGCAACAGTAATTACAAGGGGGAAGGTTAAAAATAAGGCTATCCCTACAATTATCCATGAGGATAGAAACTTGCCCAGTATCACCTCTTTGAGATTTACAGGAAGGGTCAGCAGGAGCTCAATGGTTCCGCTGCGCCTTTCCTCCGCCCAAAGGCGCATGGCTACTGCGGGAATAAGAAAAAGGAATATCCATGGCAGCCACTGGAAGAAAGGCCTGAGGTCCGCCTGGCCTAGTTCATAAAATTGGCTTACTGAAAAGGTGAAGAATCCGCAAAGCAGAAGAAAGATGATTATAAAAACATAGGCCACGGGTGATCCGAAATAGCTCACCAGTTCTCTTTTGGCTATGTGATATGTATTTTTTCCAAATCCTGTCATCGCTTGTTTCCTAATTTTTTGGTAAAGTTATGCTGCGAAACACGTCCTCCAGGCGGCCTTGTCCCACGGATAGCGAGTTCAAGGTCCAACCTTTTTGCGAGGTGATTTTCAAAATGGGATTCGCAATAGGTGACATTGGATCCGCCGGGTATACCCGTACCATTACTGCCCCGTCTTCTTGTTCAAGGGTTTCCACAGATCTCACCCCTGAAATGCCCTGAATCTCCTGCAAAAATTCCGCTTTTTGTTCGGGCTTCAGGCTGAAGGATACGACCCCGTGATAGGAGGATTTGGTCTTTAGACCCATAGGGGTATCATCTGAGACTATTTTACCTTGAGAAATTATTATAACCCTGGTGCAAATTGCATCTACTTCCTCCAGGTTATGGGTGGAAAGGATAATGTATTTATCTTTTCCCATCCGGCGGATCATTTCCCTGGCATCATGCTTCTGGTTTGGATCAAGGCCGCCTGTAGGTTCATCCATGATAAGGTATTCAGGGTCATGGAGGATGCACTGAGCAAAACAAACCCTCTGTTTATAGCCTTTGGAAAGCGTATTTATGCTTTGAAACCTCACATCGGATAAAAAACAGTTTTCTATGGTTTCTTCTATTCTCCTGGATTTTTCCTTTCCGGAGAAACCCCTTATTCCTGCACAAAAATCCAGGAAACCCTTTACTGTCATATCCGGATAAGCAGGCGAGTTTTCGGGGAGATAACCCATTTTTTTCCTTGCCGGCAGGGAGTCCTCGGTTACATCGATCCCTCCTACCTTTACCCTGCCGGAGGAAGGCACGAGAAAGCCCGTGATCATCCTCATGGCAGTAGACTTTCCTGCACCATTGGGGCCAAGGAAACCAAGAATCTCTCCCTTTTGGACAGTAAGGGATATATCATCAACTGCTGTTTTAAATCCAAAACGTTTGGTAAGATTTTCTACCTCTATCATAATGACCTTTCACCTGAATGGGGTTACAATCAAAAAGGGCATATTTTTTTATGGCCAGATCCGGCCATATAAGAAAATCGCCAATGGAGAGCACTTTGAACTTTTGTCAGGATCCTTGGGGCGGAAACTCGAAATATCTGCAGTTTGCATTATTTTGCTTTTTTGTTTCGAAGTAAGTTTCCCCAACATGTTTTAATATTTAAAGGCACGATTTTTATATCATTAATTATGACGGACTCGTAAAAAGCTAATTTATGCCGCAAGCGGCATCCCATGAAAAACGAACTTTATTAATACTTCGAGTTAAGTTCATTGTCGGAATATAAGTAAAAGGTAACCTCATGTCAAGGTCAAATCGAATTTAATAATTACGGTGGCGTTCAAGCCTTTAACCCAGATTGTGCAGCAGCCAACTACTGCACAATCTGGGTTTAACATTCTGTGCCGGCTTAAGACCCGTTTAATTTTTGCAGGGCGAGAAAAAGGGCCTGGGTCCCTGATCGTGCATGTCCGTTTGCTTTTACAGCCAAATAGAGCTGCTGAACAAGGGCCAGACCGGGCAATGATAACCCAATTGCTGCCGCTTCATGAAGTGCTATTCCCATATCCTTGATAAAATGTTCCACAAAAAACCCGGGCTCGTAATCACCTTTAACAATGCGGGGACCGACATTATTAATAAGCCATGAACTTGCTGCGCCCTTGCCTATAATGTCTATAACGGATTGCTGTTCAAGTCCTATCCGGGAAGCATACAAGAGAGATTCACATACCCCTATCATGTTGCCGGCTACCAGTATTTGATTACACATCTTGGTATGCTGGCCCGCACCGTGGCCGCCCATATAAGATATGTTGGTGCCCATTAATTCAAATAAGGGTAGCACCTGATCAAATATTTCCTTTTTTCCTCCCGCCATTATGGCGAGGGTTCCATTCCTGGCCCCTGTATCCCCTCCGGAAACCGGAGCATCGAGGCTTTCTAATCCCTTTTTCTCTGCCTTTTGGGCGATTGTTTGGGCAAGGCTCGGATGGCTCGTGCTCATATCCACAAGAATTTTGCATGGGCCGTCAGCGGACAGGACCCCCCTTTCTCCCAGATAAATTTCCTCCACGTCTTCCGGAAAGCTTACTATGCTGAAAATGATTTCGGAATTCAAGGCCACTTCAAAAGGAGAATTGCACCACTTGGCCCCCTTTTTTATCAGGGAACCCGCCTTTGATTTGGTTCGATTAAAAACATTTATCCGGTTGCCTTTTTCCTGTAGATGAGCGGCCATAGGGGCCCCCATAACTCCTGTACCTATCCACCCTATATTCGCCATTTTTTACTCCTTTTTGGTTTATTTGAAATTTAGTAACATTCTTTAATCAGCCGGGGATTTATTTATTCTTGCATACATGTTAGGAAATTTTTTTAGTTTCCATATTACCTTAGCTATTTTCCATGAATCGTTGAAGGTGCGGTATTCACTCGTGGCGGTTCCGGTAGGGTATTGGCAGTGAACAGGAACCGTGGCGATTGCCAGACCCAATTCCAGTATTTTGAATATAATCTCTATTTCCATGGCGAACCCGGTTTCCTGACATTTAAGCCGGTTCCAGTGCTTTGTTTCGAAGAGCCTGAAACCGCATTGAATATCGGGTATATTTTGTCCGATAATCCTTGACAACATCCTGGAAGCCAAAATGTTCAACAACATCCTTATAAAGGGTGTTTCCTTTCTATACATAACTTTGTCATGAAACCGGTTTCCTATATATAAGGCTTTTGGTGCCTTTTCGTATGATTCCAGAAGGCTTGGTATATCTTGCGGTAAATGCTGATAGTCGGCATCCATTGTTATTACTAATTGGATGTTATGATTTATGGAGTATTCAATCCCTGTTTTTAGAGCTGCCCCCTTGCCCTGGTTGTAAGGGTGGGAAAGAACCTTGCATCCTTCAAAGGATTTTGCAAGTTCAGCGCTTCCATCCGTCGACCCGTCGTCAATGACTATTATATCCCTGGTGTATTTCTGTGCACCCCTTATTACATTTCCCAAGGTTTTTACTGCATTATATACAGGGATTATTATAGCAAAATTTTTCATCATCTGCCCAAGGGAACCCGTGGTTTTCTTAAGGATTCTCATGATCAGGAGAAAACAGTTTTTCCGCATATATCTCTACCGGATGTTTAACGGAGATGTTTTCCCCGGATCTGGAAAGAACGTCATATAATTGAATCATGCAAGCTGGACATCCTGTGGCAACCGTGGAGCATCCGGAATCCCGGATATTTTTCAATTTCCTGTTTCCTATATTCCGTGATGTATCGTAATGCTCCAGGTTGAAACTGCCTCCCATACCGCAACACCAGTCTGATTCATTCATTTCTACGAGGTGATAACAGGGATTCGCATTGATAATTTCTCTTGGTTCATCTCTTATTCCCAGGGATTTTGCAAGGTGACACGGATCATGATAGGACACCCATGCAGCGTCTTTGTACTTTCTTGTCTCCTTGTTATCCAGACCTATTTTGGATACAAGAAATTGATTTATGTCCATAGTTTTGCGGGAAATTATTTCTGCTTTTTCTTTTAGTTTCCAGTCTTCTGTCTCGAACATAATGGGCCAGATTTTCTTAATGGTGGAGGTGCAAGTGGCACACGATGTTAAAAAATAATCAAAATTTTCCACGTCGAATATCTGCAGATTGTGTAATACGAGCTGCAGGAAGGATTCTATGTCCCCTGATGAAAGAGCTGGTATCCCGCAGCAGCCCTGTTCACCAGGCATAAATATACCAACCTGGTGGTAATTCAGAACATCGATTGTCGCCTGGGCTACATGAGGGAAGAGTTTATCAATAAGGCAGCCCACGTAAAATGCCACCTTAATGCCGGAACTACCCGGTTCTGTATTAAGTTCGGGCACAAGTGAATGAAAGGGGACCGGTGCCAGGGGCTTAAAATGACGATTTCCCAACATGGGAAGCTCCAAAGTTGTCCGGGAGGTGCCCATTATTCTATTGGCAGGTCTTGTGAACAGCACCTGAAGGGAAGCTGCCCATTCGGTTAACCGGTCGAATCTCCGGGGTTTGGAAAGCATGCCCTTTAGCAGCAACCTTTTTACCAGGGAAAGGCCCTTATATCCGGCTAAAATGGTACGGGCCTTTAGGAATATTTCCATTACCCGAACCCCGCTTGGACAGTTGGCCTCGCATGATCCGCAGAGAAGACAGCGGTTTATACGTTTGCGGGTACCCTCGGGATCTTTCAGCATTTCCTTTATGGTGCCGTCCAGAATGGAGAGTTTGCCCCGGGCTACATCGGGCTCAAGTCCTGTTTCCCCGAAAAGGGGACAATATGCCTGGCACATCCCGCAGCGCATACACGGGGCAAGCTGGTTTTCGACCTCCTTGAGGAGTTGGGCCAGTTCCTTGACCTCGGACATTTTATGCCCCCAGAATCTTGTCCGGATTTAATATATTGTTGGGATCCAAAGCCGATTTTATCTGACTGGAATAAGAGATTGTGGCCTCATTGGTTTCCTTTTTCAGGAAACGCGATTTGGCAAGGCCTATGCCGTGCTCTCCGGAAAGTGTTCCGCCCAGGGAAAGGGCATGTTCGAAGATGGCATCGATTGCCTTTTTGGCATTTTCCCAGTCAGAGGAATCCTTTTGATTGGTAAGGATGGTGGGGTGAAGGTTTCCATCACCGGCATGACCAAAGGTTCCTATCAACACGCCGTATTCCCGGCTTATGTTCTGTATGGCCCTGATCATATCCGGTATTTTGCTCCTGGGAACAGTGGCATCTTCCAAAACCAGTGTGGGCTTCACCTTGGCCAGTGCGGACAAGGCACAGCGCCTGGCTTCCCATATCTTGTCCCGTTCCGCGTCATCCCGTGCGGCCTGGATGGATGTTGCGCCCTGGTTCCTGCATATGTCTTCCACTTTTTTGGAATCCTCTTCCACCTGGGCCTTATGCCCGTCTATCTCAATCAACAAAAGGGCACCGGCATCCACTGGAAGCCCTGCATTGCTGTAGTCTTCCACAGCCCTTATGGTAAAGTTGTCCATAATTTCAAGCGTGGCGGGGAGCATTCTGTGAGAAATAATCTCGGATACCACCTCTGAGGCTTGGTTTATTTTGGGGAAAACGGCTATCATCGATTTCCTGGATACAGGCAAGGGAATAAGTTTAAGGGTAATTTCATCAAATACCCCGAGCGTGCCCTCGGAGCCTATCATCAATCCGTTCAGGTTGTAGCCGGTAACGCATTTAGCTGTCTTGGATCCTGTTTTTATAGCCTCCCCCTGGACATTGAAAAACCTGATACCCATAACATAATCCTTTGTCACCCCGTATTTCAAACCGAGCAATCCGCCTGCATTTTCTGCTACATTTCCTCCTATGGTTGAAACACACCTGCTCGCTGGGTCCGGGGGATAAAAAAGCCCTTTCGATTCCACTGCAAGGGCAATTTTTTCAGTGATTACACCTGGTTGAACAACAGCATACATATCTTCTTCGTTTATTTCCAGGATGTGGTTCAAGGCGTTGGTAAGGAGTACAGCACCCCCTTTTGGAGGTATGGTCCCGCCGCTGAGGTTTGTCCCTGAGCCCCGAACGGTCAGCGGAAGTCGATTTTCGTTGCACAATCGAATTGAATGGCTTAAGGCCTCGCTGTTCGATGGGCGCAATACCACCGAGGGCATTTCAGGCTCCAGTGCAGCGGCGTCATAAGAGTATGTGAGCAAATCAGCCTCCTGGGTAAAGACGTTTTGCTTACCCAGCCTCTTTTTGAATTCCTTTACTAAAGATTTATTCATTGCTTGCCCTTTGGTTGCAAATAGGCCTGATAGGCTTTATGATATGCTCCGGGCAGGATATGAGGAATAATGGCAAACGAGTGATCCCTGGAATTTTTAATCAATCCGTGTGTATCACGGTGAGTTGTATGTTAGGGGAACAATATAAAATAGATAACCTTATGTCAAGGCAAACCGGATTTGGATGAAAAGCAAAAGAGCCCTGTATGGAAATGGGATAAATTGCTGCTGGTTTATTTTTCTGTTTTTTTCGGTTTCTCTTGACACCCCCGCCCGTTAAGTTGTAGCTAAGGTATGCTCAAACAGGGAGTTGACAGTTATGCACAAATTGATCCTGGATAAACCCGGGGAGGAGTTTCTTTTGCTGGGCAACGAGGCCATAGCCAGGGGGGCCTTCGAGGCAGGTATTGGAATGGCTACTTGTTACCCGGGAACACCTTCCTCGGAGATACCGGATAATTTTTTCTCCATGCAAAAGGAAGCCGGGTTTTATTTCGAATATTCCACCAACGAGAAGGTGGCGTTAGAAATGGCGGCAGGTGCCGCCCTGTCGGGATTGAGAAGTATCTGTACCATGAAGCATGTGGGCATGAACGTGGCTGCAGATGCACTTTTGACACTGGCTTATCTCGGGGTTAACGCGGGTATGGTGGTAATAAATGCGGATGATCCCTTTCTGTTTTCGAGCCAGAATGAACAGGACAACAGGTACTATGCCAGGCTGTCAGGGCTGCCTATGTTGGAGCCTTCCAACGCCCAGGAGATGAAGGATATGACCCTGGAGGCCTTTGATATCTCGGAAGAACTGGGATTGCCTGTTATAATAAGGACCACCACCAGGTTGAATCACCTGAGAGGGTTGGTAAGGCTTGGTTCCATACATCAGGGGAAAAAAGAAGGCTTTTTTAACAAGGATCCGTTTAATTATGTGGCGATCCCTGCTGTTTCCAGAAAACTGCACGGCGAATTATTGGAAAAGTATAACCTGGCCCTGGAGCTGTCCGAAAGATCCAGCTACAATCGTATTATCGGTAATGGAAAATGGGGGATAGTAACCAATGGTGTAAGCCTGAATTATGTTCAGGATGCGGCTGCGGACCTTGGGCTTGCAGACAAGGTTAGAATTCTAAGACTTGGATTTTCATACCCAATTCCGGATAAACTTGTTATGAAGTTTTTGAATGGCCTGGACAGGGTTCTTGTAGTTGAAGAGCTAGAGCCTATTATGGAGGCTGATATCAGGTCCCTGGCCCAGGCCGGAGGAGTAACCATACCCATCAAGGGAAAAGAGGAGGGCCTTCTTACAAGGCTTTACGAGTTTGGACCCAGGCTGGTGAGAAAGGCGATTGCCGCTTATTTCAACGTGCCGGATAGATCACCGGAGCCGGTAGAGATTAATGATGTTTCCGGTCTTCCGGGGAGGCCCCCCAATCTTTGTGCAGGTTGTCCGCACAGGGCTGTTTATTATGCCGTTAAGAAGGTGTTTGGTACGGATGCGGTTTATCCTTCGGATATCGGGTGCTATACATTGGGGGTACTTCCCCCCTTGTCCATGGCGGATATTGTTATTTGCATGGGTGCATCAATAGGTTCAGCTTGTGGTATCTCAAAGGCCACGAAACAAAAGGTAGTTTCTTTTATCGGGGATTCCACCTTTTTCCATGCAGGTATTCCAGCGCTTATTAATGCAGTTTATAATAATCACAATTTTACCCTGGCCATACTTGATAACGGGACTACCGCAATGACTGGCCATCAGCCCCACCCGGGAGTGGATACAGGTCCGATGGGTGTGGAAACAAAAAAAGTATCCATTGAATCGCTGGTGAAGGGCTGCGGGGTGGAGCATGTACAGGTGGTGAATCCGTTTCGTATAAAAAAGAGCATAGAGGCGGCTGAGTCGGCAAAAGTATTCGACGGAATTTCCGTAATCATATACCGGGAGTTGTGTCCCCTGTTTGCAAAGGCGATGGGAAAGAGGGAGAAAACCGTACCATTTTACGTAAACCAGGATAAGTGTAAGCAGCACAGGCAATGCATAGATCTCCTGGCTTGTCCGGCAATGTATATAGAAGATGGAAAAACAATGATAAACCCGGTGTTTTGTACCGGCTGCACTGTCTGTGCCCAGATATGTCCGGAAAATGCCATCAGGCCGTTAAAAGAAAGCTGATCATGGAGACGACAAGGATAGTATTTATTGGAGTAGGGGGCCAGGGGAATATATTGGCCGCCAGGATTCTGGGCGAGGCCTGCCGGTTATCCGGAGTACCTGTTGTGATGAGCGAGATCCACGGAATGGCCCAGAGAGGCGGTATCGTTGAATCAGACCTGGTCGTGGGAGAGGCAACAAGTCCCATAATATCCGAAGGAGAGGCGGATATCCTGGTGGGGTTTGAGCCGCTGGAGACCTTTAGGGCGATTGGAAAATGCAACAGAAATTCCTCGGTTATAACAAATATTCGGGCACTTCAGCCCTTCACGGTTTCCACCGGCCAGGGTAAATATCCTGAAATTCAAAAGGCCTTAGAGCTTGTTGGAGCCAGTGTAAGAAGGTTGATAACCCTTGACGGAAACACCCTTGCGGAAAGGGCGGGAAATCCCCTTTCTCTAAATATGGTTATGCTCGGGGCCTTGGTTGGAAGCCGGATTGTTTTCCTGGATGAGAAAATCCTCAGGGATGCCATAACAGGGAACACAAAAAAGAAATTTTTGGAGTCAAACCTGAAGGCCTTTGATCTTGGGGTAGGGGCATCAGCACAGTGAACTTTACTTTTAGCCAGGGCTTAATCTTTCTTTATAGGTGCCCTGGATGGCATAAACAAGCTCTGTAAGGGTTTTATTGTAAGGTGCAGAAAATCCCAATTTTTCTGCTTCCTTTACAATGGCCCCGTTTATCATGTCTACTTCTGTCGTCTTCCCCTTTAGCACGTCCTGAAGCATTGAAGACACATTTTCCCCTGTGGCCTCTGCCACCTTTATTACGTTTTGCACAGGATCCCTGTAGGGCAGGTTTATGCCCTTTGCATAAGCTATTTTAGCTGCCTCTATCACCGCCTCCTTCATAATGCCCCTGGTGCCTTTTATGGAGGGTATCTTTCCGTTTTTTAGCCTTGTAATAGCGGTCAATGCATTTATTCCTACATTGACAATTAATTTTCCCCAGATAAGATCCTGCACATTATCCTTCAGGTTGGTTTCTATACCGGATTTGTTAAAAATGGACACCAGTTTTTTGGGAGCATCTTTTTTATCTCCCATAGAGCTGATCACAGTATCTCCCTGACCTGCATGCCTGATCTCCCCTTCTTCAAGCAGGGTGGATCCCTGGGCCGTAACACCTCCCAGCACATTTCCGTTCCTGAAAAGTTCTTCCAGTATCTCTATGTTTCCCAGTCCGTTCTGAAGCGTAATTATCAAGGTCTCGGGTCCAACAAAAGGGATTATTTCTTCACCCGCCTTTTTTGTGTTGTTTGCCTTTACGAATATCAAAGCGAAATCCGGGGTAAAGGGTATATTCTCTGTTACCGTTGGAACATTAACCGTGTATTCACCTAAAACACCCGTAACCCTGATACCGCTTTCGGATATCCTCTTGGCCCTTTCAGGCTTATAATCCAGCAAGGCCACATTATTGCCTCCGAGTGTCAACCTTGCGGCAAAAAGACATCCCATAGCACCGGGCCCTACTACGAGGAAATTCATATCTTTTCCGCCTCCTCTTTGCTCATCTTGAAAATATGCTCCTCCCCGGGGAACTCACCCTTTTCAACCTCCTTTTTAAATTCCTTCAAGGCCTCGGTGATCATGGGGGACAATTTGATATACTGCTTGACAAATTTTGGGGTGAACCTGTCGAAAAGACCCACAACATCATGGTACACGAGTACTTGCCCGTCGCAGTTTTTGCCGGCGCCTATGCCTATTGTAGGTATGCTTAGTTCATTGGTGATTCTGGAGGCAAGAACCTCCGGAATGCATTCCATTACAATCATGAAAGCGCCCGCCTCTTCCAGGTCCTTTGCCGATTTTATCATGTTTTTAGCGCTTTGCTCATCCTTGCCCTGTACCTTGAATCCGCCCAGCTTGGTTGCCGTCTGGGGAGTGAGTCCGATATGGGCGCAAACCGGAATCCCGGCGGTAACAATTGCCTTTATTACCGGAGACATTTCGCTGCCCCCTTCCAGTTTCACTGCATCACATCCGCTTTCCTTTATAAACCTCCCGGCATTTTCAACGGCCTTTTCCATGCTTATCTGGTAGGAAAGGAAAGGCATGTCCCCTATGATAAAGGCATAATCAGTTCCTCTGACAACCGCCTTTGTATGATGGATCATTTCTTCCATGGTAACCGGAACGGTTGAGGCATACCCGAGCATTACCATGCCCAGCGAATCACCGACCAAAATGGTATCTATTTCCGCCTGATCCAATATCCTGGCGGTAGGGTAGTCATATGCAGTCAGCATGGTTATTCTTTTAGCTTGTTCCTTTTTTTCCATAAGATCAGAAATAGTTATCTTTTTCCTTTTCATGTTCACCTCCATAAAAAAGGCCCTGCGAGGAACAACAGGACCTTTATTCATTACCGAGTTTTCTGTCCCGGTCAGAAACAGGATCCAGGCAGATTCCATGTGAAATTTGTAAACTATAATCCTTTTACAGTCAACCGTTATTTATCCTTGACTACGCTGTTTCTCTGGAATTAACATAAAAGTTTGGCTGGCAGGGAATTGCAGGACCTTTGATATAAAAGGATACATATGGAATTTACTCTGTTTGGATTAATGATGGGCTCTTTTATTCTTGCCCTTTCAGGGGCATTAATGCCTGGGCCTTTGTTGACTTTAACCATAGCGGAGTCCACAAAAAGGGGATTTGCTGCGGGGCCTCTTCTAATACTTGGCCATGGAATCCTGGAGTTGGCTTTTATAATAGCGTTAATAATGGGTGGAGAATCATACTTAGGGAGTCCGCTGATAAGAGATACCATCTCAATGGTTGGTGGAGGAGTGCTGCTCTGGATGGGGTTTGCCATGGTTTTACAGGGCAGAAGAATTAACCCGTCCAGTGATCATTATTCCCCTCCGGAAGATAATCTTTCACGTGGCCTTAACCCGGTATTGGGCGGCATATTGGTTAGTTTGTCGAACCCTTATTGGTTCATATGGTGGTTGACTATCGGTCTAGGATACATGGTTATGGCCATGGAATTTGGACTTAAGGGCATCGCGGTATTTTTTATAGGCCATATAATGGCAGATCTGGCTTGGTATAGCATGGTGTCATACGGAGTAAGCAGGGGTAAAGCATTTTTAAAACAAAGGACTTATAGCCATGTAATAGTTTTCTGTGGATTTTTCCTTTTATTTTTTGGCTTATGGTTTTTTTACCTGGGTACGCGATCTATTGTATAAAGGGCAAATGAATTATGCTGAATTTAAGGGATTTTAAGGTTATTGACCGGTACCAAATAATAAAAAAGCTGGGCCAGGGGAGCAGCGGGGTGGTTTATCTGGGAAGGGATCCTTATATAGAGAGAAATGTAGCCATTAAAATTTATCCCCTCCCCAGGGATGCATCCCCTGAGAAGATCCGGGGTTACCGGAAGAGCTTTTTTTCAGAGGCCCAGTCTGCAGGCCGGCTTCTTCATCCAAACATCGTGGCCATTTACGATGCGGATTTGTTTCAAGATCTATGCTATATCGCCATGGAATATATAGAGGGGTCTCCTCTGGAGAAATTTTGTGAGCCCGATCATCTATTATCCCTGGAAAAGATTATAAAAATTGTATTCAGGGTATGCAGGGGCCTTGAATATGCGCATCGAAAGGGTGTTATCCACAGGGACATTAAGCCCTCCAATATAATTGTGGGCTCAGGGGGCCATGTAAAGATCACCGATTTCAGCATCGCCTATGTAAAGAGGAGTCAATCCACCCTTGTTCAGGGACTCTTCGGCTCCCCAAGTTATATGTCACCTGAGCAGGTAAAGGAGGAAGATATCACCGAAAAGACGGATATCTTTTCTCTCGGCTCCGTTCTTTACGAACTTCTGGCCGGAAAGAAGGCCTTTGAAGGGGAAAACGAGTACTCCACCATGTATAAGATTGTAAACGAGGAGCCTGTTTCCATAATGGATTCAAGGCCGGATTTTCCTGAAAATCTTCACCAGATTATCTCGAGGGCCATGGCCAAGGACCCGGCCCAGCGTTACCGGAGCGGTTTGGAATTTGCCTACGACTTGAGGCAGGCCCTTCGAGAGTTGCGTCATTCCGGGGGGGAAGGGCAGGAAAGCGAATTCAACGGTTATGCTCAGGATTTGCCCTTCTTTGATAATTTTACCCAGGGACAGATTAACGAGATCTTTTCCGCCTGCAATTTAATTAAGGTTCCGGACGGGGAAACCATTATTAAGGAGGGGGATATCGACGATTCCTTTTATATCCTGATAAGCGGTGAGGTAACGGTTTTAAAAGGAAAAGAGGATGTCGCGGTGCTGGGAAAAGGGGAATGTTTTGGAGAGATGGCTTATTTAACCGGTGATCCGCGTTCTGCAACGATTGTTTCCAGGGGTGAATGTATCTTGCTCCAATTCAGCGCTACCCTTTTGGCAGGTTTGCCTGAATCCATTCAACTTTTATTTTTCAAAAATTTTTCCCATACCATAATAAAACGCCTCTCCAGTCATTAATTTTTATAGCCATTGTTGAATTGCTTTTAAGGGACTCACGAAGGACCGGGAGTATGTGGGCAAATTTCCGGAGTGGGATAAAGCAGGAAAACACAAAGGGAAAAAGATCATGTCAAAGGTGTTTTTTGTAAGCCTGGGATGTGCGAGAAACCTGGTTGACAGCGAGTACATGCTCGGCCTTATACAAAGGGCAGGATACGGGATAGCAGATGATCCCTCCGGTGAATGTGCCGCGGTTGTAAATACCTGTGCCTTTATACAACCAGCGGTAGAGGAGGCAATAGATACAATACTGGAGCTTGTGGAGCTAAAAAAGAGAGGAGACATAAAGTCTCTTATTGTGACCGGGTGTTTTGTTCAGAGGTACGGGAAAAAATTGACCAGGGAGATCCCGGAGGTAGATGCCTGGATTGGTACCGGCCAGATATCAAGGATAGTAGAAGCCCTTGATAGCAAGGGAAGACAAACCAACCCTGTTTTATTTATAGACAGGCCAAGATTTTTGGCAGAACATCATGATCCCAGGGTCCAGGCTACTCCTTTTTATCAGGCTTATCTTAAGATATCCGAGGGCTGCTCTCACCGATGTTCCTACTGTATCATACCCTCACTTAGAGGGCCCCTCAGGAGCAGGTCAATGGATTCCCTGGTGATAGAGGCGGGGAGCATGGTGGAAAGGGGCGTGAAAGAGATTAATATCGTGGCCCAAGATACCACATCCTACGGAAGGGACCTAAAACCCCCATGCAGTTTGGAGATTCTTCTGGAAAGGCTACTCAAAATGCCGGGCCTCAGATGGCTAAGACTTCTGTATACTCATCCCTATTATTTATCTGGAAGACTTCTGGATTTAGTAGATTCCGAGGAGGCCCTGTGCCCTTACCTTGATCTGCCAATGCAGCATGTGGATGAGGATTTACTCAGGATAATGGGCCGCCCGATGGATATATCCCCTTATACCCTTGTGGAAAGTGTAAGGAGGCGGTCCAGGAATATAGCCTTAAGGACAACTATTATGGTTGGATTTCCCGGGGAGACCGAGGAAAAATTCGAGAAACTATGCGAGTTTATTAGGGATGCCAGATTTGAACGCCTGGGTGTATTTTCTTATTCTCCGGAAAAGGGGACGGCTGCCGCCAGGCTGAAACCTCAGATCTCCCCTGCGGTGGCGGAAAGCAGGGCGAAAGAGATAATGAAGATACAGGCGGAAATCAGCCTTCAACTTAACAAAGAGATGGTCGGGCGAGACCTTCCGGTTTTAATAGAGGGGTTCAGTTCAGAAACCGATCTTTTGCTGAGGGGCAGAACATCTACTATGGCCCCGGACATAGACGGCCAGGTATTGATAAACGAGGGGAATGCCTGTGAAGGTGAGATTGTGCCTGTGCGTATTACCGAGGCCCATACCCATGACATTATAGGGCGCATACAAGGAAAGGGCGGCTGAATCTCCGGGCCCATGGATGGTTCTGTCTAACATCAGTTGAACCAAGTGCATCATTTAGTTTGGTTATCTACTTGGGTTAACGCCTTTTTCCGCCGTCAAATTTTTTAAAGAATCCCGCTTATTAGCAGGCACCCATCCTCCCAAGGACCTGCCCATTTCCTCGAGGCAATATCTACGGTTTGGTAGCATGTGCCCTTATATTCGGGGTTTAACCCGGATTGTGCAGCAGCCAACTACTGCGGCCTGAAAAACCTTGCTGCAAC
>CAZZPR010000039.1:0-28482 GCA_964655655.1 uncultured Desulfobacteraceae bacterium
TTTAAAAAAAGAGATGCCCGTGATCTCCCCTTTTGGAAGCTGGGGAAGGGTTGGTGAAAACGGGTATACCCTGTGGTATTTCTTTTCAAGATATTGCCTCCCGGAAACAGGCAGGTCTTTGCCCGGTTTTGCGGGGTCAAATTTGACTTCCGGGTATTGGCAAATAGCCGGACACCGCCTTCTTTCCTCTTTCTAAAGTACAAGAAGCCTTAATAGGGCTACGTTTATAACAATTTTTTCACCGTGTCTTCAACCATGCCCCTTATTTCATCCAGCCTGCTTTGGCTCCTGGCCTCAAATCTAAGGACCAGGGCGGGCTGGGTATTGGAAGCCCTTACCAGCCCCCAGCCGTCCTCAAACACGATCCTTACGCCGTCCACGTCTATTGTCCTGTATTTTTTTCCGAATTCATGCTTCAGCCTTTCCACCAGGCCGAATTTTTTATTGTCCGGACAATCCACCCTTATTTCAGGTGTGGAAAAAGACTTCGGGACACCCTCCAAAAGTTGATTTATGGACTTTCCTGTCCTGGAAATTATCTCCAAAAGCCTGCACGATGCATAAATGGCATCGTCATATCCGTAATACCGGTCAGCGAAAAACATATGCCCGCTCATTTCCCCGGCCAGCAGGGCCCCGGTTTCCTTCATCTTGTTCTTTATAAGGGAATGGCCTGTCTTCCACATAACTGCATTTCCGCCGCGGGACTCTATGTCCTTGTACATCCTGTCGGAACATTTTACCTCTGAGATAATTGTGGCTTGAGGGTTTCGTGCCAGGATATCCCTTGCAAAGATGATCAAAAGCATATCCCCGTAAATTACCTCGCCGTTCGGATCAATTACACCTATCCTGTCTCCGTCCCCGTCTATTCCTATACCCACATCGAGCTGCTCGGAATTCACCTTCTGGATAAGGTCTTTCATGTTGTCCAGTACTGTCGGGTCCGGCTCATGGTTGGGAAAAGATCCGTCCATATCGCAAAAGAGGTCATGAACCTCGCATCCCAATTTTTTGAAAAGCCTTAAGCCTACCGGCCCCGCTGTTCCATTGCCGGCATCAAAACCCAGCTTTATGTCCGGGGATACCTTTATATCCTTCAGGATTGTATCCATGTAAGAATCAGTTATCTCCTGCGAGGAATAGACGCCTTTTCCTTTTACGAAATCTCCACCACGGATAAGCCTTCCTATTTTTTGGATTTCTTCTCCGTAGATGGTATCAAAACCACTGCACACCTTAAAACCGTTATATTCCGGCGGATTATGGCTGGCCGTAATCATGACGCCCCCGTTTGCATTCAGGTGCCGCAGGGCGAAGTAAAGGGTGGGGGTAGGGCATATGCCTACGTCTATTACATCGCAACCGGTGGAAACAAGGCCTTCCGCCACCCCGTCCCTTACCCGGGGCGAACTCAGCCTGCAATCCCTGCCCAGGACTATTTTTTTCCGGCCGTTAAGGTTGAAATATGTCCCAAAGCCCTTTCCCAGTGTGGTAAATTCGTCCTCACTGATATCCCTTCCTATTATCCCCCTTATATCGTATTCCCTGTAAATTTCCGGATTCATCAATACCTCCCCCCTGGATTCATAAAAGGTGATCTTTGCCCTTAGATCTCATCGCATCCACAAGTTTTTTCACATCCTGAGATCTTTGTTTTTTGCAGACCAGAAGCACATCCTCCTCTTCCACAACGATAAGATCCTCTACCCCTAAAAGTGCCACGGGTTTTCTCGGGCTGTACACAATGCATCCCGAGGAGTCCAGATTGATTAACTCCCCCCTGGAACAATTGTTCTCTCTGTCCGACTGCCAGTATTGCGCCGCAGAAGCCCAGGAGCCTAAATCATTCCACCCGAAATCCCCCCTCACCATATAAATATGTTTTGACTTTTCTATAACGCCGTAATCAATGGAGACGGGTTCTATTTCATTATATATATCCCTGATTACCTCCGGTTCATTCTCGCCTCCCAAATGGGGTCTTATATTCATAAGGAATGAATAATGCTCCGGTAAATGTTCCTCTATTTCCCTTAACATGCTGGAGGCCTTTGCAATAAAGATACCGCTGTTCCAGAAGAAGTTACCCTTCTGCAGGAATTCCCCCGCCTTTTTTTCATCCGGTTTTTCGTGAAAGGACTTAACCGAGTATATACACTTGTCACTGTCTGCCGGCTCCCCTGCCTCTATATATCCATAGCCGGTTTCCGGGAATCCCGGAGTTATCCCTATGGTAATTATGGAGTGTGTCCTGGAGGCCTGCCGAACGCCCGCTTCAATGCAACGGCGAAATTTCCTTTCATCCTTTATGCAATGATCCGCGGGTAAAATAACCATAATTGCCTTTGGATTTTCCTTTTCCACAAGCATAGAAGACAAACCTATTGCAGGGGCGGTGTTTTTCCCAAAGGGCTCTGATATTATATTTTCCTCCGGAACCTCGGGTACCGTTTTTTTAATCGCATTTGTTAGACGACGGGTAGTAACTATCTTTGTCCTGTCACTGCTGACAAGGGGCTTTATCAAGTGCAGGATGTTTCTCAAAAGCGACCTCCTTGGGGAACCCGCAATATCCAGAAGCTGCTTGGGCCTGCCTTCCCTGCTCCGGGGCCAAAACCTCGTTCCGCTGCCCCCTGCCATTATTACCGCGTACAAGCTGGTATCTTTGTTTTCCACTGTCATTTGCCCCTTAATTTCATTTAATATTTATATCGTGAGTTTCATACTTTCCCATACTATGGTTTACTGCAAGGTTAAAAACCTGAAGGGCAGTGTTCTGTATAAGCTTCAGGTCTTTTTCGTTGGCCTCTCTTACTATTTTTCCGGGCACCCCCATAACAACGGACCTCGGGGGAATCTTACGGTTTTCGGCGATCACCGACCCTGCGGCTATAATGGAATACTTTCCAATTTCTACATTATCGAGGAGGATTGCGCCCATACCGATCAGGCAGTTTGAACCTATTTTCTTGCAGTGTACTATTGCCCTGTGGCCTATGCTCACGTTATCGCCTATTTCCATGGGTATATCATGTTCCGGGTGAACCATACACATATCCTGTATGTTTGTATTTTTTCCTATAGTTACAGATTCATCATCGCCCCTTATTACCGCCTTGTTCCATACCGAAGAATCAGGGCCTATGCTTACCTTCCCGATTATCTCGGCTGACTCCATAATGTATACGCCGTTTTCCTTTATCATTTTCATCTCCGCTGTTTTCCGGTTGACACCGGTGAATAGTTCCTATTTTCGCAAGGTCTTGGCCTTTTTCAAGAGAATTTAACCATTTTAACCCAGATTGTGCAGTAGACTTCGTAGCGAGGGTTGAAAAACCCAAGCGAAACGAGAATTTGGAGCAATTTTGAACCGCAGGCATATTCATAAATATGTTGAGGATCAAAATTGCGAAAAGAGCGTTGCAGCAAGGTTTTTCAGGCCACAGCAGTTGGCTGCTGCACAATCCGGGTTTAACATTCCACTGGAGTATTTTCCAGACGCCGGAAGGTATAGACGGATACCTCCTTTTTGTCTTTATATAACATTTACCATGTAAAAATCGACCGGTTTATCTATAGGCATAATTACTAATGTTGATTTCCCGCCTTTAGCTCTCTATAACCAAAATCTAACCTTTTTCTAATTTGTTTATAACAAAACCGGGGGAAAAATATCCAGTATACTTGGAAAATCTTAATGGTAAAGGGGGTGATTAGAGCAAGTGTATTTTAATTCAGGCTAATAAAAGATTTTATTTTTTTAACCAAATGATTAAGGAGAAAACAACTATGCGTAAATTAATTGCATTAATAGGGGCCTTTGCGGTTGTATTTACATTTTCAGCTTCCGCAATGGCGCTGGAACATGAATTCGGCGGGTACTGGCGGGTAAGGATGTACAAGCAGGAAAACTTCACTGGCGAGGACAAGACCGAGGCCAGGAACGTAAGCCAGACCGACACCAGGACAAGGATCTATTATATCGCCAAGATCAACGACAACCTGAAGCTGGTAAACAAGTTCGAGATGGACGCCATATTCGGGGACAATCCCGAGAAAAATACATATGGTGATGTCGGTGCGGACAGCGTGTCCGTGGAGGTGAAAAACACCTATGCGGATTTTAACCTCGGCGACTTTAACTTCAAGATCGGTGTCCAGGGCGCAAAGCTGGCACGCGGGTTTCTTTTCAAGGACGACTTTGCGGGTGCTGTTATTACCTATAAGTCAGATGCGGTAAAAGTCCCCTTTATCTGGATAAAACCCTACGAGGGTTCTTCCTCCGGAGGTAAGGATAAAGATGAGGAAGATGTGGACTATTACGCACTTGCACCATCCTTCAAGCTTGGCAAATCAATTAAATTGACTCCTTATGTAATGCACGCAACCTCTGATGATGCAAGTTCCTGGGGTAAGACAGCGGCCTTTGAGGACCTGAGCATTACCTGGGTCGGCGCTGACCTGGACGCAAAATTGGGGGGAGCAAAGATTTGGTTGACTGCAATTTCGGAATCCGGAGACGCCCAGGATGTCGCAACAAAGGACAATTACGACATAGGTGCATCACTGGCGGCAGCGGGAATATCTTTCGGTTTCGGCCCGGTGGACATCCACGGGCAGATATTCCATGCCACGGGCGACAGCAACGGCGCAGATAAAGACCTGGAAGCATTCTGGGTACCGGCCGATCAGGACTATGGATGGTCCGAGATAATGGGCAACGGCATTTTTGACAACCAGGCCAGTTCGAATTCCCCTGCCGACGTTATCTCGGATATCACGGCTTACAACGTGGGGATTTCCTTCAAGCCCGCAGACAAGATGAAGCTCGCCATAGATCTTTGGCAGGCCAACCTCGCGGAAAACGATGCGAGCAACGAGGACGACCTGGGAACAGAGTTTGACGTGAAGCTTACCTATAAGCTGCTTGATAACCTGAAACTGGAAGTGGTGGGCGCCTACCTGAACACGGGCAACGCTACATACAAGGGACCGAACCAGGCCAACGCCACGGAAATCGGCACAAGGTTGTCCTTGAAATTTTAAAGGGTTTTGCAGGTTAAAGTCACGGATGGTTTCACGGAAAAGGTCCCTCGGCTTTGGCCTCTAAGCGGCATTTAGGAGAAGAGAGAAAATCAAATACATCGAGCCCCGGCCTTTGCCGGGGCTTTACTTCTCATGCCTTTTCCTTTATTATTCAAAAGTCCCTGTAAATAATTAAAGTAGGCTGCCATGAAAAAAAGACCTAAAATAAAAAAATCTGTCTTGTTTCTATTTCTTATTATTACCTTATCTTTACTGTCACCTGACACATACTCCCCGGCTCAGGAAACGAAAAGGCTGGCCATTGTTCCCTTTGTAGTCCGCGCGCACAAGGATATGGGATTTCTGAGAGACAGCATAATGGATATGCTCAGGTCCAGGCTGTATTCCAGGGGAAATCTGGATATCATAGACAGGGGCGCAATAAAAGAGTCTATGAAGGACAAGCAGGGAGAAATTGACCTGGCCTATGCCTTTGATCTGGCATCAAAACTGGATGCAGATTACGTGCTTTTCGGAAGCCTTAACGTGTTCGGGGAAAATATCAGCCTGGATGCAGTAGTAGTTGATGCCACCCGGGCGGACAAATCATTCCCGGTGTTTTTCCAGGTAGAGGGCATGGAATCGGTTATGCCCGAGCTCAACAGGCTGGCAGGGGATTTGAGGGCTGAGCTCTTGGGGATAGAACCCCCTAAAAAAACTTTATCTGTCCGGGAAAAAGCTTATAAGACAAGTAAGGCCCCCGTTAAATTGGCTGGAACTGAATTAAGAGGCGGCTTTCTGGAAAAATTCGGCCCTTTTGATGTGAAAATAAGGGACATATCTATCGGAGACGTGGACGGTGACGGCAGGAATGATGCGGTTTTTATCAGCAAAACCCAGGTATTTTTATATGCAAACAATAAAGGCGATTTTAATATACTGGGGAGCATTGAACCCAAGGCTTACCGCAACCTCATAGCCCTGGATGTTGCGGATATTAACCATAACGGCAGGTCGGAGATCTTTGTTACAGACCTCAGGCAAAACGGGGCCGGGTTAAATTCTTTTGTATTGGAATGGCAGGAAAACGGCTTAAATGAAATCTCATCCGGCCAAGAGTGGTATTTCCGGGTCTTAAGGGATCCGGAAAGGGGAGAAGTTTTGATCGGCCAGGCCAGGGGATTTGACGAGATCTTCTCAGGAGATATATACGAGTTCGAATGGGAAAGCGGTGAATATGCGCCCATTAAGGAAATGATACTACCCAAAGGGTTAAATGTGTACTCTTTTTCCTGCGCAAGTTTAATGGACCATGATCAGCAAATGATTGTGGCATTCACCCAGGACGAGCATGTTAAAATAATGGACTCGAATGGGAATATTAAGTGGACCAGTTCCGGCCGGTACGGCGGAAAGGAGATTTATCTGGATGAGACAGACGAAGATGAAGACTGGGAGGAAAAGGAAGATGTGGGCGGATATGAAGATATAACCCATTTTTATATGCCCCAGCCTGTTTATGCGAGGGATCTGGATGGCGATGGGAAAGAAGAGATAATACTGTTAAAAAATAAAGATGCCGCCGGCCGCCTTTTTTCAAGATTGAGATTCTTTGAGAGCGGGCACTTCGAGTGTCTGTCCTGGGAAGAACTGGGAATGCATGCGGACTGGAAGACAGAGGAGCTTACCGGCTACATAAGCGATTTTCATATAGGTGACCTGAATAACGACGGCCTGGATGAAATCGTATTTCCCCTAATCCAGGACGACAATTCAGGCCTGGGGGAGAAAAAAAGTCTTGTTGTTTTATGGCGGCTCACTAACTGAAAAGGTATTCCTTATTAAGTTGGTAGATTGGAGAGATTTTAACGATCTTCACGCGAGACCTGCAAAACCTAACAGTTTTGCCACCAAAAAAAGATGGCGGGTGTTTTTGAAGTGACTGGCGGGAGGGCGCTGTCTTTTCGTGACTTGCCATATTCTGGTTTCTCGTTTCTGGTTTCTGGATGCTGGTTTTACAATAAACACCTTCTTTCTTTTCTTTCCAGCATCAAGCGACCAGTAACCCGGTTACCAGCAAAAAGACCAGCCCGGGAGACTCGGAACTGAAAAAAGACCCACCATCTATAAAAAATTATGAGTTATGCAAGGTCTCACCCCCGGTGCCTATCTCCTGGTCGATCCTCCGTAAGAACTTTTTATCGTAATTAAAATATTAATAATCCCTTCCAGTTGAAATTATTCCGGATATCGATTATCAAAAAATTGTCGAATTTATATTGCTATTTCCGAAATTATTGTTATTAAAGTTCTTTTCCGTGCAGTTTTTGTTCAGATAATAAGGCAACAGGAGACTGAATGAGCGACGATATAAATGACATAAGAAATATAGGAATCAGCGCGCATATAGATTCCGGCAAAACAACCCTTACAGAACGGATGCTTTTTTATACAAAGAGGATCCATGCAATACACGAGGTCAAGGGCAAGGACGGAGTGGGAGCCACCATGGATTCCATGGAACTGGAAAGGGAAAGGGGTATTACTATTTCCTCGGCCGCCACCTACTGCGAGTGGAAAGGAAAGAAAATCAATATCATAGATACCCCGGGCCACGTGGATTTTACCATAGAGGTAGAACGTGCGCTAAGGGTCCTGGACGGTTCCCTTTTGGTACTGTGCGGAGTGGGGGGCGTACAATCTCAGACCCTTACCGTTGACAGGCAGATGGGGCGTTACAAGGTACCTAGAATTGCCTTTATCAACAAATGCGACCGGGCGGGTTCCGACCCTTACAGGGTGGTTAATCAACTCCGTTCCAGGTTGAACCATAATGCAGTGCTTATGCAGATCCCCATAGGGCTGGAGGGAAATTTTTCCGGGGTCATAGACCTGGCATCCATGAAGGCCCTGCACTTTAAAGGTGAATTCGGAGAGGAGGTCGAAACCGGGGAAATTCCTTCATCTTTGTTAAAAGAGGCGACTGCCAAAAGAGAGGAGCTGCTGGATGCCGCCTCCATGTTTTCCGATGAATTGACCGAAGCCATACTTGAGGGGGACGTATCCGAGGAATTGCTGCAAGATGCAGTAAGAAAAGGCACTCTTTCAAGGGAATTGACGCCCGTGTTCCTGGGTGCGGCTTACAAAAACATAGGGGTCCAGCCCATCCTGGATGCGGTTGACAGATATCTGCCTTCGCCCCTGGAGGTGGAAAATTTCGCCCTGGATACTGAGAAAGGGGAAGAGCGGAATAAACTCATATCCGATCCTGACGCCCCCCTCGTGGCGCTCGTATTTAAATTGGAGGTTACCCCTTTCGGGCAGTTGTCGTACCTAAGGGTATATCAGGGTTTCATAAAAAAAGGGGATGAGCTTGTAAATACAAAAAACAATAAAAAGATCAGGGCGGGTAGACTGGTAAGGATGCACGCGGACGAAATGGAGGATATCTCCAGGGCCGAGGCCGGTGATATCGTGGCTATTTTCGGGGTGGATTGTTCCTCCGGGGACACCCTTACAGACGGCCGCCTGGGATATACCATGACCTCCATGTTTGTGCCCGATCCCGTAATATCTATCACTGTGTCGCCCAGGGATCAAAAATCGGACACGAAATTAAGCAAGGCCCTGAACAGATTCAGCAAAGAAGACCCCACATTTCGTTCCTGGGTAGACCCGGAATCCAGCCAAACAATTATTTCAGGCATGGGGGAACTTCATCTAAACATATATGTGGAACGTATGAAAAGGGAATTCGGCGCGGAAATAGAAACAGGTATTCCCGAGGTGGCATACAGGGAGACGATTTCCAGAAAGGCGGAATTCGATTATATCCATAAGAAACAGACAGGGGGAGCAGGTCAGTTCGGCAGAGTGGCTGGATTTATGGAGCCCTCGGGAAACGAAAAATACGAATTTATAAACCATGTTAAAGGAGGTGTAATACCCACCGAATTTATCCCTTCCGTGGATAAGGGGTTTCAGGCCTGCCTCGAAAAAGGGAAATATACCGGGTATCCGGTTGTAGGGATTAGGGTTGTGGTGAATGATGGCCAATACCACTCTGTAGATTCATCGGAAAAGGCCTTTACCCAGGCAGCCATAGGCGCCTTCCGGCAGGCCTACATGAAGGCGAAACCTTATGTTCTGGAGCCCATTATGAGGGTTTCAGTGGAATGTCCCTCCAAGTATCAGGGCAATATCATGTCCTCCATCAATCAGAGGCGGGGTCTGATTATAGGCTCTACGGAAGACGGCGTATTCACTGGTATCGAGGCAGAGGTTCCCCTGGCGGAGATGTTTGGATACGCCACAATACTTAGGTCCTTGACTCAGGGAGAGGCACAGTTTACCATGGAATTTTCCAGATACTCAAGGGTGCCCGCATCAGTGGAAGAGGAGCTAAGGTCAAAGTACAAAGAAAAGCCCGGAAAGGGGGGCACATGAAAGACTTTTTTAATTTGAGCCCTTTGAGGGTATTGGATCGTACCCCCAATAAGGTTCTGGGAAAGGGTAACATAGGGGTTCTCATGGCCAGGGCGGGAGCGGGAAAGACATCCTGCCTGATTAACATTGCCTTTGACAGCCTTTTCCGGGGAGAGAGAATAGTGCATATCTCTCTCAAGGATAACCCGGATAAAATTAAGGCCCACTATAATTTAATGCTGGATGAAATCATCGGATTGCTGGGAAATCAAGACGAACCAGGGCTTCGGGAACTTTTGAATAAGAACAGGATAATATTTACTTATTTAAAAGGCAGTTTCAACCTCGCGAGGTTGAGGGAGGGCCTTGAAAACCTGAGAGAGGGAATGGATTTTACTCCTGGCAGTCTTATTGTGGACGGCATGGATTTTGAGACTGCGAAAAGAAGCATATTTGAGGGTTTCAAGGATATTGCCCGGGAATTTCATCTGGAGGTCTGGTTTTCTGCTCTTTCACACAGGCATATCACAGAGGCAAACGAGAGGGGGATTCCTTTCCCATGCGACAGAATAGACGATCTGTTTACCATTATCCTGCAGATATACTCGACCCATTCCAGCGTGTTTCTCAAGGTTTTAAAAGGTCAAGAAGAAAAGGCTTCAACGGAAGCCTCGTTAAATTTGAACCCCGATACGTTTCTCGCCTCCAAAGAATGATTGTCCCAGATGGCCGATTCTTTAGTGATTGGCCTAGGCAACTCTTTTCGGTTTTTGCTCAATGGTGCAATGCGGCAGGTTTTACAATGCCTTGAGCCCTATGCAGAACCAATATTTTTTTCTTGAATATAATATTAATATGCGAGTATATCTTACAGTCACGTAGAATATTCCGTGAGGGGAGGTCAATTATGAGGATTGTCATGGCAGGAGGAGGCGGTGCTTCAATAGTGTGTGCGAACACGCTCAGGCTTTTTGGCAACAAGGCACAGATCGATATTTATACCAAAAGGGAAAACACCGGGTATACCCCGTGCGAGCAACCGTTTGTTATTAGAGGCATATTATCCTTTGAGGAAATGTTTTACACCAGCGACAGATGGTTTCAGAAAAAGGAAATAGGGCTCCATGCAAACAGGAATGTTGAATCTATAGACAGAAAGAGAAAGGTTGTTTATGTGGACGGGGAGGAGGTGCCCTACGACATACTGATGATCAATACCGGAGCCAGGAATAAAATACCGGATATACCGGGACTCCAGGGGGACAGGGTTCGCTATCTTACCACGGATTATAAATATGCAAGAGAGATAAAAGAGTTGTTGCCCGAAGGGAAAAGGGCGGCTATCCTGGGCGGCGGCATAGTTGGCCTGGAAATGGCGGAGTCCCTGATCAAAAAAGGATATTCATCCGTATCCCTGGTTGCATCTTCCGGCCACCTGCTTTCCCAGCAACTGGACCCGGACATAGGGGAGAAAATCACCCCGGCGGCAGAGGAAAGCGGGGTAAATGTTCACTTATCCTCGTCCGTAACCCGGGCGGAGCACGGGGATAAAAAGGTCAGGCTTTTTCTTTCCGACGGAAATACAATAGATGCGGATTGGGTTCTTGTCGCCAAGGGCATTGTGCCTGAAACCAGGCTGGCTGTAAACGCCGGTTTAAATATTGGTAAAACCGGGGGCATAGAGGTGAACCAGTACCTCCAGACAAGCGATCCCAGCATTTACGCCGCCGGCGATTGCATAGAGGGATGGTACATGCTGAACGGAAAAAAGATGATAACCGCACTGGCTACCCATTCCAACAGGAACGGGCGGGTTATAGGCAGGAACATCCATTTCGGGAATACGGTTCCTTTTATGGGGTCGTTAAACACATTCGGTGCGGAAATTTTCGGAAACACTGTGGTGTCCGCAGGAACAAAAGAAGAGGTTGCAAAAAAGGAGGGCCTGAATGTGATTTCCGCAGTCAGAAAGGGGTTAACCAGAAAAAAGATGTTTGACGGAGAAGATATCTGGGCCAAGCTGGTCGTGGATTCGGATAAACAGACACTGATCGGCGCCCAGATGATGGGCCCGAGAGAGGTGGGCAGGATGGGCGACAGGGTGCTCCTGATGATAGGAGAAGAAATACCCTTGAGCAAGATTTCCCAGTATGAAACCGTGTTCAGCCCGCCCTTGTCAAATGCCTATGATCAGATTACAAATATGGTGGACATCCTTATAGGAAATTTGATAAAGGAGGGCAAAACAATTAATTGGCGGCAGGATTAAGCCCTTCGGGATTAACAAAAGAGGAAAGTGTTATGTCTAAGGTATGCGATATATGCGGAAAAAGGCCGGGTGTGGGCAATAATGTAAGCCATGCAAATAACAAGACAAAGAGGCGTTGGTATCCTAATTTACAAACAGCAAGGATTAAAATAAACGGGCGAACGAAAAAGCTGAGGGTTTGCACCAGATGTCTGAGATCGGGGGCAGTTCTGAAGAGCGCTTGATTAAAGCCTTTCCACCTTCAGGACTTCTTTCAAATTTTTTATTTTGGAGATTATTCCCCGTAGCTGGTTATAATTGGAAACCTCCACGGTGAAGGTGGATACGCCCTTTTTATCAATAGTGGTATGAACCGTTGCATCCACAATATATGCATCGCTCCTGGTAAATATAGCGCTCAAATCAGTGAGCATGCCCCTTTTGGAGATATTGGTTATTCTTAGTTTGGCCAGGTGTTTCAGGTCTTTGGCATTTTCCCATTCCACTTCTACCAGTCTTTCCGGATTTACGTCCCTTATAAATCTGCAGTCTTTTGAATGAATCGTCACCCCCCTGCCCCTGGTGACGAATCCCCTGATGGGCTCTCCGGGCACCGGTTTGCAACACTTGCCGAAACGGATGAGGATATCGCTCATGCCCTTTACTTTTATACCCTCATCCTCTCTGCGTCTTTTTATGCCGTGAACTAATTTCCTTACGAGACCATCGGGCCTCTCCTCTTTTTTTTCCAAAGAGGGGATAATCCTGTTTGCCACCTGCCTTGAGGATATTTTACCGTACCCTATACTTGCAAATAGATCATCCGCATTCTTTATGGAAAACTTACTGATCATTTCCCGGAATTGATCCGTGTTGATTATCTTCGAAAGATCTATATGTCTCTTCTTCAGCTCCCTTCCCAGTATATCCTTTCCGATGGATATGCTTTCCTGCCTTTCCTCCCTTTTTATCCACTGCCGTATCTTATTTCTTGCATTGGATGTGGCTACCATATTCAGCCAGTCCTTGCTGGGCTTCGTGTTTTTGGAGGTAAGAATATGAACTATGTCGCCGTTTTTTAACTGGTAGCTGAGTGGGACTATCCTTTCATTCACTTTTACGCCGCTACAGGTGTCTCCCACCTCGGAGTGGATACTGTAGGCAAAGTCTATGGGGGTTGCCCCCTTGGGGAACCGCTTTACCTCGCCTCTGGGCGTAAACACGTAAACATCGTTGCTGAAGAGATCCAGCCTTACTGTTTCCAAAAATTCCCTTGGATCTGCAAGGGTCTTCTGGGATTCCAAAAGTTGCCCCACCCATGAATACTGCACTTCGTTTCGGTCAGCCGGGTTGTAACCTTCTTTGTATCTCCAGTGGGAGGCGATACCGTCCTCTGCTATTCGATCCATGTCCCAGGTCCTTATCTGGACTTCCATCCTCTCGCCCACAGGGGTTATAACAGTGGTGTGCAGTGATTGATACATATTTTCCTTGGGCAATGATATGTAATCCTTAAACCGGCCGGGAACCAGTTTCCACATTGAGTGTATTATGCCAAGTCCCTCATAGCACTCCTTCACGGTATTTACAATAATCCTGAAGGCCTGTATGTCGTAAACCTGGTCTATATCCAGATCCTGCTCTATCATCTTTTGGTAAATACTGTAGAAGTGTTTATGCCTTCCCTTTATCGTGGCCTTGATACCGGCTTCATCCAATTTTTTTTGCAGGGTATCCTTGATTTCTTTGATGAACTTCTGCTGTGTTTCCCTTCTCTGGGCGATTCCAAGCCTTATATTTTTATAGATCTTGGGTTCCTGGTAAAAAAGGGAAAGATCCTCCAGGCTTGACTTTAACCAGTAAATACCCATTCTTCCGGCCAGCGGTGCATAGATGTCCAGTGTTTCTTTTGCTATAGCCTCCTGTTTGTCCTGAGGTTGGAACCCCAGGGTTTGCATATTATGAAGCCTGTCAGCCAGCTTTACCAGCAGAACCCTGATGTCGGCCGCCATGGCGATTATCATTTTTCTTATATTCTCTGCCTGCCGTTCTTCTTGGCTCAAAAAGTGAAGTTTGCTTATCTTGGTAACACCATCGACTATTCCGGCCACCTCTTTGCCGAACATGTATTCCAGGTCCTTTAATTCAGCCAGGGTATCCTCCACGGTATCGTGGAGAAGGCCTGCTACGATGCTGGCCTCGTCCATTTTCATCCTGGTCAGTATACCCGCCACCTCAAGGGGGTGGGAAAGGTAAGGTTCCCCGGATAATCGAACCTGGCCTTTGTGTACCTTTGCAGAATACACATAGGCCTTTTCAATTAAATTTATATCCGCATCAGGGCTATAAGAAGAAATATTGGATGTTATATCACTTAAACGAATCATGGAGAGAAACGAAGTTCATTAATCAAAATCTGTTTTAACCTATTCGGAAAAAGCATCTCATTGTACCATCTTTTTCACTTCATCGAGCAGCACGCCGGCCAAATCCGGTTCAGGCACCTTTCTTACCAATTTACCCTTTTTAAACAAGATTCCCTGGCCCCGGCCCCCTGCAATGCCGACATCCGCCTGTTCGGCCTCACCGGGACCGTTTACAACGCAGCCCATGACCGCCACCTTGAGAGGGGCAGTAATATGTTCAAGCCCGGCCTCCACCTTTTTTACAAGCTCCGTAAGGTCTATTTCGCATCTCCCGCAAGTGGGGCAGGATATTATTTCAACCCCCCTTTCCCTCAATCCCAGGGTATTTAATATCTTATACGCGACTCTGACCTCGTCCACCGGATCACCGGTTATAGAAACTCTGATTGTATCACCTATCCCCTGTGAGAGCAACAGCCCAATGCCGATGGAACTCTTTACCGTGCTCGGTACAAGGCTTCCCGCCTCGGTTACGCCTATGTGCAAAGGATAGTCCACCTCCCTGCTCATTATCCTGTATGCTGAGACCATTTTCAGCACGTCGGATGATTTCAGGGAAATCTTTATCAAATTGAAATTCAAATCTTCCAGTATTCTTATATGCCTTCTGGCGCTTTCCACCATGGCAAGGGCCGTGGGAGAGCCGTAAATTTTCAACAAATCCCTTTCAAGGGACCCGGAATTCACGCCGATCCTTATGGGTATATTGTTTGCACTGGCGGCCCCAACAATTTCGGCTATCTTTTTTTTGCCCCCGATATTTCCGGGGTTCAATCTCAGGCCGTCAATTCCGCTGTCTATGGCTTTTAGAGCAAGCCTGTAGTCAAAATGGATGTCAGCGATAACCGGAAGGGGAGATTTCTTTTTTATCTGCCCCAGGGCCCGGGCGCTCTCCATATCCGGTACAGCCACCCGAACGACCTCACAGCCTGCATCACTCAGGTGCCCTATCTGGCTCAAAGTTGCGTGGCTGTCCCGGGTGAAGGTATTTGTCATAGACTGAACCACTACAGGGGCGCGCCCCCCTATTTTTACCCCTCCGATATTCAATTGCCTGGTTTTTCGTCTTTCCATTTTAATAACAATAATCTTAATTATCTTTTTAATCAATATCTAAAGGGACCTGATTCGAAGGAACTCCTTGAGGGAGTGGGCAGGTTATGTTAGTTATTATAGACTATCTTACTCATTAAAATTTGACGACCTCGTAAAAATTTAAAGGGAAATGCTTTTATTTAATTGTTACTTTTTGTGCAAATGCTAATTTAAATTTTTAAGACTTTATGGAAAAAATATTTAAACTTGAGATAGAAAAAGGCCCGGGCAAGGATGCACCCGAGATAGGGATTTCGGCAAATATAGGCATTCGGGATGCAGGGGGATCAATCTTGCAGGGATCGGCCGTGATTATCCCGAAAAGTTCCTCTTACAAAGACCTGGAAAGAAAGATATCCCTGGTCAAAGAAGGGCTTGATGAACTCCTTGACAGGTCCAGGGAGATATTTGGAAAAAACCTGAACGGCGACCGGGAGGAGCAGGATGTAAATGAAGAGATGAGTTCAGATGAGATATGGGATATCCTGTCCGGGATAAGTGATTTTGACAGGGCAGCTGCAAAATTTAACGGGTTGAGCCGTCAGAAAAGGCTTGAGGTGGCGGATTATGTGTTCAGCCACGGTGAAATATTCTCCGGTCCCCCAGCAAAATTTTCCATGAGATATAATTGCGAAAAGGGACTTATAGAATAAAGCCCTTAAACCCAGAGGTATTATGAGGATAATAATGTTTGCCGGGAAGGGAGGGGTCGGCAAGACGAGCATTGCGGGCGCTACAGGTATCAAGTCGGCTCGGCTCGGCAATAAAACCCTGGTTATGTCCCTCGATATCGCTCACAGCCTCAGCGATATATTTGACCTTGAAAAGGGATTGATAAATAAAGACAAGGGCATGCCGGTAAAGGTGGAGGAGAGGCTCTGGATACAAGAGCTGGATATTCAGGAAGAGGTCCGGAAAAATTGGGGGGATGTACACAAATACATAGCCGGCCTTTTTAACACAACCGGCCTGAATGAGATACTGGCAGAGGAGCTGGCCATACTGCCGGGAATGGAAGAGGTAAGTGCGCTCCTGTATATCAACCGTTATGTCCGGGAGAATGAATTTGATATTATCATACTGGACTGTGCCCCTACAGGGGAGTCCCTCAGGTTTATCAGTATCCCTACAACCCTGGAATGGTATATTAAAAAGATTTTTAAAATCCAGCGGAAGGTGGTAAGCTACGTAAGGCCGTTAGCCAAGAGGCTGTACGATGTACCCTTGCCCGAGGATGATTATTTTAAGGCGCTCGAGAATTTATTTGTCAGGCTGGAGGGCGTGGATGAGGTGCTGACCGATTCCTCCGTTACCACGGTCAGGCTGGTAACCAACCCGGAAAAGATAGTGCTGAAAGAAACCCAGCGCAGTTTTTTGTATTTCTCCCTTTACCGAATGTGCATCGACGCCGTGATCATGAACCGTATATTGCCCCCGGATTTGAAGGGAGGCTATTTCAAGGGATGGAAAAAGATGCAGGACAGGCACATGAAATCCGCAGAGTCTTATTTCAGTCCTGTTCCCATTTTCCCGGTACGCCTTTTTCAGGGCGAGCCCCTCGGACCGGAAAACCTGTTAAAACTTGCAGATGATATATACGGCGACGAAGACCCTTCCCGGCACTTTTACACGGGCAGGCCATATGAATTTGTGGAGAAAAACGGCCAGGTATTAATAAGGGTGCAGCTCCCGTTTATAGGCAGGGAAGAGGTTGAATTAAACAGGCTTCCAGATGAGATAATAGTAAGGATAGGCGGCTTCAAGCGGAACATAGCCCTGCCCAAACATGTTGCTGCTTATCCGGAGGTCAAGGCCACCATGGAGGGTAATTATTTAAATATAGTTTTCGGAGGGAAGAAAGATGGAAAACAGTAAAAACAAGGCAAAAGGGCGGCATATAGAAACAGAAGAGGCCTTTCGCTCTCTGGGCAAATTCTTTTCCTGGGTCGAGAACAAGGTTTCCACGAGATCCCAATTCCGTGAACACATGGCCAGAGGCAGGGTTGAATTTCTCAGGGGCATAAGGTCTCTTATCGACAAAAGAATTGAGGACCTGGAAAGGGGTCAAGACAAGGGTACCGGCCGAAAGGCCTCCAGGATTAAAGTGGAATAGCAAAAAAGACCTTTTCAAAACATGCCGCTTTTGTCGTCAAAAAATAGGAAATATGCAAGGACCTTAAAAAGGGGTTATGGATACACCGGTCTATAAGTTTCAAAAACTTTTGCGCGAGCTATTCCAGTTCGATTGTGCGGATCTGGATTTCGGCATCTACCGCAT
Source organism: uncultured Desulfobacteraceae bacterium (assembly GCA_964655655.1). Taxonomy (GTDB): domain Bacteria; phylum Desulfobacterota; class DSM-4660; order Desulfatiglandales; family B25-G16; genus CAZZPR01. The sequence goes on from CAZZPR010000039.1 coordinate 17,501, forward strand.
CATGAATTACAGGCGCGGCGTGATAGAAAAATTCATCACGCAGGATCTGCCCGGTGCCGTATCAGAGGAGCTGGACCGGGGAGCGCTGGCGGAACAATCTCAAGCCGGGAAAGAACTTGAGAAGCTCGAACAGCAAATTCGGGGCATTGATGCACACGCAATCGATCCTGACGGGAATTTGACCGAAGCCATTAAGAAGCTCGATATAGGCAAAAAATACCTGGCGCTGAAAGAAAAGGCCGCGGGCGGCCGTGGAAGAAAGGCCATCCAAGCCGGCATCTTCAACCACCTTTACACCTTTTTCAGCCGCTACTACCAGGACGGCGACTTCATCTCGAAGCGTCGATACTCCAAGCGCCAACGGTATGCCATCCCCTACAATGGCGAAGAGGTCTATCTGTATTGGGCCAACCACGACCAGTACTATGTAAAGACTGCCGAGTACTTCCACGACTACACCTTCACGTCGCACGGCGTCACGGTGCACTTCAAGCTCACCGCCGCGAACGTCGAGCAGAACAACGTCAAGGGCGAAAAACGCTTCTTTCTGCCCCGGGCCAAGGAGATTGCTTGGGACGAGAAAGAAAGCCAGCTTGTTATCCCCTTCGAGTACCGGCCCCTGAACGAGCAGGAAGAGATCACATACGGCAAGAAGAACCAGCAGGACACGATTATAGCAAAAGCACTGGAGGACATTCCCAATATATTATCACCGAAGACCGCGGCTCCTTCGTTGGCCGCCCTCACGGCAGAAAAACGCAAGACCGCCGAAGGTGACAGCGTTTCCTTCCTCGAACACCACTTGCGGCAGTATACGCGGAGGAACACGTCCGACTTCTTCATACACAAGGACCTGAAAGACTTTCTCTCCCGGGAGCTCGATTTCTACCTGAAAAACGAGGTGCTGAACCTCGAGGAGATGGAAAACGCGGGCGAGGAACTGGCCCGGGGATGGTTTCAGATGATGAGGGTGCTAAAGGCAGTGGGCGGACGCATCATCGACTTCCTTGACCAGATTGAGGGTTTCCAGAAGATGCTCTGGGAAAAGCGCAAGTTCATCACCGATACCCAGTACTGCATTACCCTCGGCAACATTCAAGAGGACTTCTATCCCGAGATTGCAGCCTGCGATTCTCAATGGGCCGAGTGGAAGGAACTTTTTCATATAAACGAAGAAGAGGAAAACCTCTTCAACTCGGGCATGAATAAAAAGGATAAGCGTATCGCCTTCCTGAATGCCCACCCTACCCTTGTGCTGGATACGAAGCACTTTGATGAGCACTTTGTGGATAAGCTGCTTGCAAGCTTCGATGATCTGGATGAAATGACTGATGGATTGTTGATACACAGTGAAAACTTCCAAGCCCTGAGTCTGTTGCTGGAGAAGTATCGCGAGAGGGTGAAATGTATTTATATTGACCCTCCGTATAACACGGGAAACGATGAGTTTATTTATAAGGATACCTACCAACACGCATCTTGGCTTTCAATGATGTGGGATCGTCTGTTTAGCGGACGTCAGTTGCTTGGCCCCCGGGGATTGCTATGGTGCACTTTGGATGATCACGAAAAAGACAACATGTGTGAGATTGGAAAGGCAGTTTTTGGAGTACCCAACCTTTTTCCAATAGTTGTATGGCAGCATAGCATTCAGGGGAAAGGATACACAGGATCAGTATCTGTCGGGCACAACTATGTTCTAATATTTGGAAAACTTCCGTCGTCGGCTGTAGGCGTTCTGGAAAGAACTGAGGAGCATAATGTCAACTATTCGAACCCTGACAAAGATCCGAAAGGACCATGGAGATCTGGCGATGTAAGGAATGCGCTTTACCGTCCTAACCTTATATACGATATACATACGCCGTCTGGCAAGACTATCAAACCGCCGGATAAAGGTTGGAGATGGTCGTGGGAAACCATAAAAAAGAAAATAGCCTCCGGGGAAATAGTGTTTTCTAAAGACGAAAGAAAAATCATCCGAAAAATATACCTCAAAGATCAGGGTGGGCGTGTGCCGGAGTCGATATGGATGTCAAAGGAAGTAGGAAGCACAAGAACGGCAAATGGGCAACTGAAGTCTTTGTTCGGGGTTTCTCCAGAGTACACTACTCCAAAACCAACAGGTCTTGTAGAGAGAATGCTAAACATTTCAGAAGGAAAATATGGTATAGTTTTGGATTACTTCGCCGGTTCCGGCACCACCGGCCATGCAGTCATCAACCTAAATCGCGAAAACGGGGGAAGGCGCAGGTTCATCTTGGTAGAAATGGGGGGCTACTTTGACAGCATACTGGTCCCCCGCATCAAAAAAGTCACCTTCACTCCGGAATGGAAGGACGGGAAGCCCAGGCGCATGGCAACGCAGGAAGAAGCTGAGCGGAGTCCGCGCATCGTCAAGTACATGCGAGTCGAGAGTTACGAGGATGCGCTAAACAACATTGCATTTGATGAACCTTCGGGCCAGCAGGCACTGGAGTTCGATGACTACCTAATCAAGTACATGCTAAAGTGGGAGACGCGGGCGAGCGAGACACTGCTGAACGTTGAGAAGCTGGCCAGGCCGTTTTCCTATAAATTGCATATCCATGCTGACCTGCTTGCCGCGACTTCGGCGCAGGCGGGCGGGCAGACGCGCGATAAGGTAGCGGATATCGCCGAGACGTTCAACTACCTGCTGGGCCTCCAGGTCCGGACTCGCAAGGTATACTTCAATCAGGATCAAAGATACCTGGTCTATCGCGGCCGGATCGACCTGCCTGCGTCCGCAGGACAGGCAGGCCACCGGCGGATCGTGGTTATATGGCGTGAGACTGAAGGTTGGCAGAAGGCGGACCTGGAGCGAGATAAGAAGTTCGTTGCCGAGCAGAAATTCACCGAGGACGCCGATGAGGTCTTCGTCAACGGCGATTCCTTCATCCCGAATGCCAAGGCACTGGAACCCGTGTTCAAAGGCCGGATGTTTGCGCCGGTGGAGTCATAAAAATGGGGAAGAATCTTCCAGTACCAGAAGATTCCAGGATATTGATATACCAGTCCGAATCCGGGGAGACCCGTCTCGAGGTGCGGCTTCAGGAAGAAACCGTTTGGTTGACCCAGCGCCTTATGGCCGAGCTTTACCAAATCTCGGTCAAGACTGTGAACGAGCATCTGGTCAATATATACAGCGAAGGCGAACTCTCCCCCGAGGCAACTATCCGGAAATTCCGGATAGTTCAAACTGAGGGAGCCCGGCGGGTTTCCCGAATGGTCGACCATTACAATCTCGATGCCATTCTTGCCGTCGGCTATCGCGTCCGCTCGACCCGGGGAACTGCATTCCGCCAATGGGCTACGGCCCGCTTGCGGGAGTACATTGTCAAGGGATTTACGCTGGACGACGAGCGGCTCAAGGGCGGCAAAGGGCTGGTGGATTATTTCGACGAACTGCTTGCCCGCATCCGCGATATTCGCGCCAGCGAGGCGCGGGTCTATCAGCGGATTCGCGAGATCTTCGCACTGGCAAGCGATTACCGGGAGGAGGAAGAAGAAACGCAGGTTTTTTTTGCAACCATGCAAAACAAGATGCATTACGCCGCCACCGGTATGTCTGCAGCGGAAATTGTCCGGCAGCGTGCCGATTCCAGCAAGCCAAACATGGGGCTTACGTCGTGGAAGGGAGGCCGGGTGCTCAAGCGAGACGTGGGAACAGCAAAAAATTATCTTAACGCCGAGGAGATCGACACGCTCAACCGTATAACTGTGATGTTCCTCGATCAGGCCGAGTTCCGCGCCAGGCGAAGACAGAACATTCACACAGGTGACTGGGAATCCTTCCTGGACAAATTCCTACACGATACCGAGCTGCCCGTGCTCTCCGGACCCGGCACGGTCAGCCGAGATGAGGCAATTGATTGGGCATATCAACAATACGATGTCTTCACCGAACGGAGGCGTTTGGAGGCCGAAGCGGCAGCCGAAGCTCGTTATATGGAAGATCTCCGGAGTTCGGTAAAAACCCTTGATACGCAGCGGAAAAAACCTGCCAGGAAAGATCGCACAAAGACAAAAAAATGAACGGAACTCTTTACATAAAACTCGAGCAGCGGCTCGTGCTCTTGGCCTGGCTTAACAACCTGTTCGGCTACGAGCACAACCGCGATCTTCTGGCGGATATGAAGTCGGTAGCCGAAGGGTTCGACTCCTCGGGACGCAGCTACGTCTATCACCAGCTGGAGGCGCGAGGGGACAAGGTGAAGATTCCGCTTGCTGACCTTGACCGGTATGACGACAATATTCGGGAACACTTGCGCTGCATGAACGAGAGAAGGCCCGAGCCGATAACATTGCGGTATTTCCAGCACCTAGCAGCTCTCTACACGGAACTATTCCTGGACTGGTATTTTCATCGCCGTGGCGAGATGCTCCGATCGCTGAATCGCTTTATCGAGGAGCGCAACGCGTCGAAGATTACTGGTGAGACGAGGGATGCGAAATTTGCGGAATCAGACCTGAAAAAGGTGGCCTTCTGGATGGCGACCGGAAGCGGCAAGACGCTCATCATGCACACCAACTACCGCCAGTTTCTCCACTACAACAACCTTCAGTTGGACAATATCCTTCTGATAACGCCGAATGAGGGGCTGAGTGAGCAGCATATGGAAGAGATGACGGCCTCGGGCATTCCCTGCCGGCGGTTTGACCTGAACGAGAGCGGACTGATGACGGGCGGGAAGGCCGCGGTCCGGGTTATCGAGATTACCAAGCTGGTGGAGGAGAAGCGCGGCGGAGGAGTGAGCGTGCCGGTAGAGGCATTCGAGGGCAACAACCTGATTTTTGTGGATGAGGGGCACAAGGGCTCCGGTGGCGAAGCCTGGAGGAGCTTCCGAGACGCGCTTGGTGAGACGGGCTTCACGTTCGAATATAGCGCGACCTTCGGTCAGGCCCTGACTGCGGCACGCAATGACCGGCTCACTGAGGAGTATGGAAAAAATATCGTTTTTGACTATTCTTACCGCTACTTTCACGGTGACGGATACGGCAAGGATTTCCGCATCCTCAATCTAAAGGAGGAAACAACTGAAGCGAATACAGAGTCACTTCTGCTGGGCAATCTATTGTCCTTTTACGAGCAACAGCGGGTATTCGAAGAGCAGGAAGATTCATTACGCCCGTACAACTTGGAGAGACCGCTTTGGGTCTTTGTCGGCAGCACCGTGAATGCAGTCTACACCGAGGACAAGCGGAAGCGAAGTGATGTCTTGACCGTGGCCCGGTTCCTGCACCATGTCCTGGAGAACAAGCGCGGCTGGGCGATTAGGACTATCAAGAAACTCATTAAGGGAAAAACAGGTTTGGTCACGCCGGATGGCCGGGATGTGTTCGAGGGCAAGTTCAGATATCTTCGTGAAGGCGGCTTATCTCCTGAACAGGTATACCATGCCATCCTTATCAAGGTCCTTCACGCACCGGCGGGCGGCAGCCTGCACCTCTGCGATATCCGCGGCAGCATTGGGGAGATCGGCCTGAAGGCGAGCGGCGCGGAGGACTACTTCGGCCTGATCTACATTGGCGATACCAGCACATTCAAGAAACTCGTGGATGAGGACAACTCTGGAATAGCGCTGGAGGAAGACGCTGTCTCCGGCTCCCTGTTCGACGGTATCGGCGATCCGGATACGAGCATCGATGTCCTCATAGGTGCGAAAAAATTCATGGAAGGCTGGAATTCTTGGCGGGTCTCAAACATGGGCCTCCTGAACATCGGCCGTCAGGAGGGCTCGCAGATTATTCAGCTCTTCGGGCGAGGCGTGCGCCTCCGGGGCAAGGGATTCAGCCTCAAGAGGAGCGCGGCACTGGCCGGCACACACCCGGATTATGTTGATTTGCTGGAGATCCTGAATATCTTCGCGGTACGCGCCAATTATATGTCCCAATTCCGGGAATACCTGGAGAAGGAAGGCGTCGAGACCGAGGGATATATCGATCTGCCGCTTTTCATATGGGCGAACAAACAATTCTTGAGAAAGGGGCTGGTCGTACCTCGTGTTCAGGAAAATCGCAATTTTGCGCTTGAAGAGGATATTCTGCTTGAGCCCGACCCTCGTGTTTTCGTGCAGGTTGACATGAGCTTAAAGGTCCAGGCCCTGGAAAGCAGCCCTGAGGGTGTCACTGGAGTGGACTTGCATGCCGGACGAGAGCAGCCTATCCCGAATGAGAGCCTCGATCTCGTTAACTGGGAGAAAATTTATCTCGACATGCTTGAGTATAAGGAGCGGAGGGGACTGAAAAACCTGGTTATCAGGCCGGACGCTCCAAGGAGAATCCTCGGCTATACCGAACCGGAAAGGCTTTACAGCCTGGTTGCGGACGAAGGGGTGGTTCGTCCTCAAGCGTTCATGGGTACTCGTCTGCTGCAAGAAGCGGTAGTAACCATTCTGCGGAAATATGTAGACGCATTCTACAGAGTGAGTCGTGAGCGATGGGACTCAAATCACATGGTTTACAAGAAGCTCGATGAGAGTGACCCCAATCTCCATTTCAATCAAAACACTCTAAAGGATGGTGCCGTAGGCCGGTACTTTGTGCACATAAGGCGTTCCCAGAGCGGCCTTATATCCGAAGTTGCGAAGCTCATTGCCGATGTCGAACGATTGTACCATAAGCAGACACGGGAATTGCCCAGACTTCATTTCGATCGTCATCTTTACCAGCCCTTGCTGGTCGAATACGACGATAACGTTAAGATGATTCCTCCGGGATTGAATAAGCATGAAAAGCAGTTTGTTGAGGATTTAAAGGAATACTGGTCCACGAAAAAGGATACATCCCTCACCGGGATGGAGCTGTTTCTCTTGAGAAACCTTAGTCGGGGCACGGGAATAGGCTTCTTTGAAGAAAGAGGTTTTTATCCGGACTTTATTTTGTGGATTAAGAAGGGTTCTGTCCAGCGTATAATTTTCATTGAACCCCATGGGATGCTTCACGAGAAGGCTTACATACACGACGAGAAGGCACGCCTCCATGAAGTGCTGCCTGAGCTGGCAAAGGATATCGGCGCGAGAAGCAAGCGACGACGTGACGTAACGCTGGATTCCTATATAATCTCAGCAACGTCATATAAGGATCTCCGCAAGAAATATGATGACGGAACATGGGACAGGAAGGAATTTGCACGTGTCCATATCCTTTTCCAGGATCAGGGCAAAGAATACGACTATATGAAGTTATTGTTAGAGGAACAAATATCAAAGTGTAACTAATTCTTTTAACGGAAAAAAGGATTTGTACGATCATGACAGATTCTCCAGTACATATACCGGTCGACGGGGTGATAGACCTGCATACGTTCTCGCCCAAAGAGGCGGCGGATGCGGTGGAGGAATACTTGAATGTTTGTTTTCAAAAGGAAATTTTGGAGGTTAAGATAATACACGGAAAGGGAAAGGGCATTTTGCGCAAAAAAATCCATTCCGTTCTTGCAAGGCATCCCCTGGTCTTATCGTTTAAACAGGATTCAGAGCCGTCCGGCTGGGGTGCGACTATTGCCTTTTTAAGGGTGAATAAGGATCACTGAACAAAGAGGGAGGCATGAAAACAAGGTTTAAATCATTCGGCATCATATTCCTGGCAATACTGGTCCTGATTGCCGCTTTACCCAAGATACTCCAGCTCCTGACAGGAATAAACATAATGGAGTACCTCTCGTGGCTGGATAGAGGCATAAGCATCGGCGGCACAAAAATTACCCTGCTTAATATATTATACCTTGTAATATTTCTGGCATTTATAACCTTTCTGTCCAGGTTCATCAGGGAGGCCCTGCAGAACCGGATCCTCCCCAGGACCAGGCTGGACATCGGGGTAAGGGCCACATTCGTAAATATAGTAATCTATTCCTTCTGGATCCTGGCTGTTTACACCGGCATAAACATCCTGGGTTTTAATTTATCATCCCTTGCCTTTATGGCAGGTGCCCTGGGGGTAGGCATAGGCTTCGGCCTGCAAAACGTGGTGAACAATTTCGTCAGCGGGGTAATACTTCTTTTTGACTCCTCCATTCAGGTGGGAGACATGGTACAGATCGGGGATAACTGGGGCACGGTAAACAGGATAAACATCAGGACTACCATTGTCCAGACCTTTGACAATGCCTCCCTTATCATACCCAATTCGGACATGCTTTCAAACAGGGTTACCAACTGGTCTTTCCGTGACCCCAAGGTAAGGCTTCAGATAGACGTGGGAGTGGCCTATGGCACTGATGTTCATTTGGTACGGGATACATTAATGGAGATTGTTGGCCGGATGCCAGAGATACTGGATAATCCGGCTCCGAGGGTGGACTTCATTGATTTCGGAAACAGTGCTCTCATCTTCAGGACCAGGTTCTGGATACCCTCTCCAAAATATTGGCTTTCCGCTCCCACGGAAGTCAGATTCAAGATTGACGAGGAGTTCAAGAAAAAGGGCATAGAGATCGCCTTCCCCCAGCAGGATATACACATCCGAACCGCCGCGGGCCTGGAAGGGATCTTCGGCAAAGGGGAATATAAAAATAGCACCACTGATCAAGGCTAACCCGAGGGCTTTAACATGTATGATGAAGTCGAGATCCTGGAAAACATAGCTGCAAACGAGGAGATTGCGAAAAAATTATTTGAGATCGAGGTAGGTATCCTTTCCACCGTTAATTTCAAGGACCTGTTTGAAAGGCTGCTGTTGCTGATAGAGGAAAAATTCGAAATCCCCCACGTGTGGATTTCAATGATAACCGAGGATGCGGACCCGGAAATTTTAGAGGCCCTGGAGTCCTCCGAACTGATAAAAAAACGGCTGAACCTGGTGGAAAGACAGGAATTGATAGAATTGCTGAGTGACCCGAATAAACCCGCATTGGTCAACGAGGACTTGGGACCTTTTTACCGCCTATTTCCAAGGGATCAAAAATATTTTTTAAAGTCCATGGCCGTTTCACCACTTTTTCTGGGGGGGGATATGGTAGGCAGCCTCAACCTCGGTGATTTTTCCGGTTTTCGTTTTCAACCCAACATGGACACCTTTTTTCTTACCCAGCTTGCCGTGAAGATATCCATATGCCTGTCAAATGTAATGGCAAGGGAAAGGCTGACCTACCTGTCTACAAGGGACCCCCTGACCGGCCTTTTCAACCGGAGGCATATGGATGATATACTGGAGCAGGAATTCGAACGCTCTCTCCGTTATGAGGCCCCGTTGGCACTGGTTTTTATCGACTGCGATAATTTTAAGGACCTTAATGATTCTTTCGGCCACAGGGCCGGTGACGCATTGCTGAAATACATAGCAGATCAAATGGTAAAGATAATTCGAAAAGGCGATATGGTATTCCGGTATGCAGGAGACGAATTTGTCATTATATTGCCAAATCAGACCCACTCTCAGGCCCTTAAGGTCTTGGAAAGGCTGGGCGGGTTTTTCCGGGAAAATCCATTGCGGATTGATGATAAGGAAGTGCCTTTTACCTTCAGCTTCGGCATAGCCTCTACCGAGGACAAGGTTAAGGAATCCTCCGAACTGCTTACACTTGCCGACAAACGTCTTTATGGGGTGAAACAGGCCAAAGGCTGAGATACCATCTTACACGATAATCCCTCACAAAAAGTGTATGTATGCACCCTATTCAATTAATCCGCTTCAACCCGGATTGTGCAGTAGTTGGCTACTGCACAATCCGGGTTGAATATTGGAAATTTCAATGATATAAAAAGTTAAAAAATCGGGGGTAATTATGCTTTCTGCTAAAATAAAGGGGCTGCACATGGGGAATTTATTTGTGTGCTTATTGTTTCTTGTAGTTATCGGGGCCTTTAATACAGCAAAATCCCAGGAGCCCGGCAAAACCTACGTGGGATCGGAGGCCTGCAAGGACTGTCATGAAACCGAATATCAAAATTTCCAAAAATATGCAAAGAAAAGCAGTTCCTTTCAATCCGTTGCTGTTATGAAGGAAGGATTGGAAAAGGAGGATTTAAACAGGTGTTTTACATGTCACACCACTGGATACGGAAAGCCCGGCGGATTTAAATCAGAGACCGAGACCCCCCAGCTTAAAAATGCGGGCTGCGAAGCATGTCACGGCCCCGGCAGCATTCACGCGGAGACAGGCGATCCAGGGGAGATAAAAGGGAGATTGAGTTCCAAGGACTGTGAAGATTGCCATAGCTCGGAACGAGTTGAATCATTCCAATATAAACCCTTAATCTACGGAGGGGCGCACTGATGCAAGCCAGCACAAAGAGTATGCCGTTCAAAATAATCAGCAGCCTTGCAGCAACTTTTTGCTTGGTCCTGATCTGTATTTCGGTTCTCAATATATCCTACCAGCGAAGACATATAAAAAAGGATGTTCTTCACTCGGTCAATACCTTAGCGGATTCGGTGTACAACGGAATGCTTCATCCTATGTCTATAGGGGATTCGAAAACTATTTGGCAGCAGATGAAAGACTTTAACAATCAGATGAAGGGAATGGAGGTTTTTGTCTTTGATTTTAAAGGTGAAATAACCTATTCCTCAAAGAAAGAAAAGGCAGGGGACAACCTGGTAGATCAGGTTGCCTCCACTGATTTAAAAAAAGACCTTGCAAATTTAGTCGAGGGGGCAAGTCTGCAGGAAAGAGGACACGAAGAATCCCTTGAAGGAACCCCTTATTTGTCGGTTGTTCGTCCGATTACGAATGAGCAGCGCTGCTTTCACTGTCATGGTGAAACCAGGTCGCTCCTGGGCGGATTAATGGTTAGGCAGAATATAGAAAATGCTTACAACGGTCTGGCCAGGCTCCGAAATATAAACATTGTTATCGGGATTGCAGGTGCAGCAGTAAGTATTTTGGTGCTTTTTATTTTGATTTATCGGCTGGTTATCAGGCCGGTAAAGGGTGTGGTCACCAAATTGAATAATACAGCTCAACAAGTCACCGCCTACTCCGCCCAGGTATCATCCTCCAGCCAGTCCCAGGCGGA
>CAZZPR010000040.1:0-28121 GCA_964655655.1 uncultured Desulfobacteraceae bacterium
CTAAAAATACCTTTTTTTTGTTGCTTTTCGTAAAAATGGGGTTAAACTTGGGCTACCAGGGCCTCACCCTGCTCGGCCTAATAGGTTTTCTGGATCCCCCGAGAGAAGAGGTCAAAAAATCCGTGTCCTCATGCCGGGAGGCTGGAATAAGGGTTATTATGGTAACAGGAGACCATCCGGTAACAGCCAAAAACATAGGACTTGCCCTGGGATTTGCCGGCAAACAGGATATACATGTGGTCCAGGGAAAGGACCTTAGAAGCCCGGAACAGCTTTCTGCAGATGATCGCGAAAGCCTGCTTAAAACCCCGATCTTCGCACGTGTTACCCCGGAGCAGAAACTTGATCTTATACAACTACACCAGGAAAACGGTTCTGTTGTGGCAATGACCGGCGACGGTGTAAATGACGCCCCTGCCTTGAAAAAGGCTGATATAGGTGTTGCCATGGGCAAAAGGGGCACGCAGGTAGCCCGGGAAGCAGCGGACATGATACTCAAGGATGATTCATTTAATACGATTGTGATAGCCATTCAGCAGGGCCGGGCAATTTTCGACAACATCCGGAAGTTTATCATGTTTCTGCTGTCAGGGAATGTAAGCGAGATCATGATAGTAACCCTTGCCCTTATTTTTGGCGCACCCCTTCCCCTTCTGCCCCTGCAGATCCTGTATCTTAACATGATAGGCGACGTGTTTCCGGCACTCGCCCTGGGTCTGGGAAAAGGAGATGCTTCCAACATGAAGGCTCCTCCAAGGAGCTCTAAAGAACCCATATTGACTAACCGGCACTGGCTGGGAATCAATTTGTATGGTATGCTCATAGCCTCAGCTGTACTGGGTGCCTTTGCCATAGGATTTCGATTACCTGATCTGGAATCCCAGCATCCGGTAACCATCTCCTTTTTGACCCTGGCATTTGCAAGGCTTTGGCATGTTTTCAATATGAGGGACAAAGGTTCTGAGTTCATTAAAAATGATGTCACCCAAAATCCCTTTGTATGGGGAGCACTTCTTCTATGCGCAGGATTACTGGTGGCCGCCGTTTATGTTCCCGGGCTTTCAGACGTTTTGCAGATGGCTTCCCCTGGTTTTTGGGGCTGGATTACAATCACCGGGATGAGCCTTGTTCCCTGGGCAGTGGTACAGGTTTGGAAGCAAAGACGTTAAGTCTCCCCTGAACCAAAACTATAGATATCCCCTTTCCTTCTTACCAACCCTTCCCCCGCTTCCAAAAAGGCAGAATCACGGGTATCTCTTTTTTAAAGGGAAAATTCCCTGGATTCCCTTTCTTTCAAAGTTAAAAACCGGTCCTTGAAACCGATCCTGATAGGATCCTGTGAACACCTTCGGGACTTTACCTTTAGACTATCGGAGTTTAGGCTCACGGTTAATGAATGGCTCCTGTAACGTATCTGCATGCTTAATTCCCCCATCTCCGTGGGGAGACAAGGGTTAAACCTGAGGGTGTTGCCCCGGGTCTCTATACCGGTATAGCATTCCTGAAGGATATTCACACTCCCTGCCATGGCGCCCAGGTGGATACCTTCAGGGGTGGTTCCTCCCTGGATATCGGAAATGTCGCTTTGCAATGCCTCCCTGAAAAGCTTCCATGATCGGATTCTATCCGACCGTGCAAGAACCCAGGAATGAACCACCCGGCTCAAGGTAGATCCATGGGAAGTACGCTTTATATAATAACCAATATTCCTGGGGATGGTCTCGTAATCAAATAGATAGCCAAGCTGGTTAAAGAGCCGCTTCAATTCTTCCGAGGAAAAAAGATAAAACAACATAAGAACATCCGCCTGTTTGGATACCTTGTAGCGGTTAGGGGTGTCATCTTCCGCCTCCAGTATTCTATCCAGACGCTGAATATCGCCGTATTTCTTCCGATATCCCTGCCAATCGAACTCCTCCAGCTTATCATATCCTTCAAACTGGCTTATGATCCCGTCACCATGAAAGGGAATGCTCATTTTACGGCTTATATCCTTCCAGCGACCCAATTCTCCCGGGTACAGACCAAGCTTTTCTTTCAGCTCCTGCGCCCGGTCTTCAGGCACCACATTCAACAAATTCAATGATTCTGTCAACACCCAAACCGCCATGATATTGGTATAGGCATTATTGTTCAATCCCGGTCTTTCCGCACCTGGATAAGAATCATGGTACTCATCCGGGCCCATTACACCAACTATCTCATATCGTTCGGTCTCATTATTGTATTCAGATATACTTGCCCAAAACCTGGCAATCTCAAGGACCATCTCTGCACCGTAGTAAGACATAAACTCCATGTCCCCGGTAACCTCATAATACTGGCAGACATTCCAGGCAATGGCCGCGTTTACGTGTCTCTGGAGGTGCGAATTGTCAGGCAACCAACGCCCTGATTTTGGATTAAGATGTACCGCCTGGCTTTCTTCTCTACCGTTGCTGCCGCTCTGCCAGGGATACATGGCTCCTTGGTATCCGGATTGCCGCGCCGCTGCACGAGCCTCGTTCAATCTCCTGTACCGGTACATAAGCAAAGACCTGGTAATTTCCGGGAACTGCAGGTTTAAAAAGGGGAAAATAAAAAGTTCGTCCCAGAATATATGGCCCCTGTATGCCTCCCCGTGCCATCCCCTGGATGGCACGCCAACATCCAGGTCCATAGAATGAAGGGAGGTGGTCTGGAGCAAATGAAAAATATATAGATGCACGATCATGGCCGGATATTCTTTTCCCTCTTTATCCGGCTCACCTGACTGAAAGTCAATATTGAAACGATTCCACAAATGATCCCATGCCAGGGCATGGCTTTGTACCAAGTTCTCGAAATTCCCGGCCCTGGAAACAGATTTTTCCGCCTCCAGCCCGCATTCGGAAATGCCATTATCTCTTGAAGTATAAAAAGCTACCACCTTTTCTACAGAAGTCTTGTTTCCTTTTGCCATATTTATCTGGAATTGTTGGGCAATGTATCCGGGTTTTTGAAAAGTTTTTCTCTCGGTGTTATAGGGTTTTCCTTCCAAATAGATCCGGGTCCTGGCAGCCTGGGCTATGGTAAGTCTGGACTGGTTTGTCCGAACCTTCAAACAAATAGTATCATTTTCAATCTGCCGTGTTTCTATGGGTTCAAGATGTTGGTTTTTAAGGCCCCTGTAGCGTTCGACCCCGTCGTTTATTATACGGCCCTCAAGTGCAGTCCGAACTTCCAGTCTCCCGGACCAATTCTCCGCGGTAATAAAGCTCTCCAGGGCAGCCAGGTGGGGTTCCCCCATATGAATAATGCGCCTCTCTTCCAGCCTGGTACGGTTCCCCCCATCATCCCTGAAGCGAACGGTCCGGAAAAGCATTCCCCTCTTGAGGTCCAGCTCCTGGCGGTAGTCCAGAATTTCGACTTCTTTGAGATCAAACCATTTACGCCCATTGATACGGAAATTCAATGGCAGCCAGTTGGGCATATTCACCAAATCCTCGTTTTCGATCCTCCGGCCCGCAATTTCAGTTTGAAGCCTATTATAGCCGCCTGCCAGATATGTTCCAGGATAATGTATCTCATCCGCAGTTGATTCAGGCCCGGCCCCACGGGTGGCAAAATACCCATTGCCCAATGTGCAAAGGGCCTCCCGTAACTTTTCCTGGTCCGGATCGAACCCCTTGTATATCAATGACCGCTCCGCCATTTATTTCCTCCTTCCAGTATATGGGTGAGGTTGCTCAAAAAATCCTCCACTTCACCAGGATTTTTTAATCTATATCCAGCTGCAGTAGGCCTTGGCTCCTCAGCAACTAAAATTCCTATGCCGCCACGATTGGAAAGAGCCTTAAATGCATCTTCATCCGTAATATCATCTCCGATATACAGGCAAAGCAGATCAGACCAATCAAGATCCAGCGCCTCCACAAGCCATATCAGCGCCTTTCCTTTGTTCCAGTCTATTCGGGGCTGCACTTCAAACACCTTTTTTCCATATCCCTTGCGCAGGTCACTGTGGTCGGAGAGCACCCTGTCAACTATGTTTTCCACGGATTCAGCCTTTTCTTCTTTCACTTTCCGGTAATGTACGGCAACCGAGAATCGCTTTCTTTCAACAAGATGTCCGGGTATATTTTTAAGTTTTTCCCGTAGTTCTTTTTCCGCATCGTCCAGGGAAGGAAGGAACTCCCCACCTTGCTGTGATTCCAGGCGGTGCCCCTCCGGACCGGAGATATCAAAACCGTGGCTGCCCGCATAAATAATATTCCTGACACCCACCAGCCTTCTTACATCGGAAAGGTCCCTTCCGCTGATTATTGCTACTTTGCAATAATCTGCCAGGCCTCGCACAATGTTGCGCATACTGCTGGAAATAAGAGCTCGATCCGGCTTATCCACTATAGGGGTCAGGGTACCGTCATAATCCAGAAAAACCGCAACCTTTTTTTCATTAACCCTATTGGAAATTTCATTCAGGCGGTCCAGCGCAGATGGTAGCGGACGGATGTTCTTAGAGAAGGAACTGCCATTTTTAACTTTTATCTCGGAAAGATCCGCAACAACTTCATCCGCCCCCTTTTCCTTAAAAAGAGGGTTTTCTTGTCCCCTGTTTACACCAATTACGAGTCCGAACTTTCCTCTTTTTCCCGCCTCCACCCCGGCAATGGAATCCTCCAGAATCACGGCACGCTCCGGTTTAACCGTAATTCTGCGCACCGCCTCCAGAAAAATATCAGGAGCCGGCTTTCCATTCAGATTCAGCTCATGCACATCCCCCCCGTCTACCTTGATGTCGAAAAGAACCGAGATGCCTGCTGCCTCCAACACGGCCGAACAGTTCCGGCTGGAAGAAACCACTGCTGCTTTAAAACCGGTTGAACGCAGTTTCCTAATAAGCTCCAGGGCGTGGGAATAAGACTCTATCCCATCTTCTTCCAACTTTTTCAAAAAAAACTCGTTCTTCCTGTTCCCCAACCCGCATACAGTCTCTTTTCCCGGTTTATCATCAGGTGACCCCTGCGGAAGGATTATTTTCCGGGAACTCAAAAAGCTTTTCACCCCTTCATAACGGGATTTTCCGTCTACATATCTCCTGTAGTCCTCTTTAATATCAAAGGGCTTGTTGCTCTTGTTTCCCTTTTTGGACCGTCTTCCAAAATACTCATCGAACATTTTTTTCCATGCCCTGGCATGAACCTCGGCTGTCCTGGTAACCACGCCGTCAAGGTCAAATACTACCGCATCATATGCGGATCTTTTCAGGGCGATACTTGGGGAACCTTCCGCCATATTTTCTTCTCCGTGTGATCCCTTTTGATATAAGCAGGCTAAGACTCTTTTTCTAAAAAATTTATAATAGTAAAACCTTTATTATTGCAATGGGGTTTTTTGTGTATACAGTGCTGAGTTGCAATGTATTCTTTGCATTTTCTTTAACCCGGATTTTGCGGCAGACATTGCAGCGGGAGCTGAAAAAGCGAAACGCGAATTTGGAGCAATTTTGAACCGCAGGCATATTCATAAATATGTTGAGGATCAAGATTCTGAAAAGAGCGTTGCAGCAAGGTTTTTCAGGCCGCAGTAGTTGGCTGCTGCACAATCTGGGTTAAACGTATCAGCCTTTGCAAGCCCTTTCCATGTACCTGCAAGGCGGGCTTCGGTACAGCCCTTTTCACAGTCTATATTCCCTAAAAGATGGTGGTACTTTTCTTCTGTTTTATAACTTAGCTTCTTGTAATAAACTTGAAGGCAGGAAAAGGCTTGGATCCCTCTCTTTCTTGGTTTTATCTGGATTAATAAAAATAGATATTGTATTAAAGGAAAAAATTTCTCACAAGAAATCCTTCAACGAAAAGAGGGAAAAGCTGAAAAAAAATAAGGAAACCAAAGTTCAATTCGCAAAATTTTTGCCAACAATCAAGTTGATCTTCAGCACCCGCATGCTGGTAGCCCTTGTTATGGGTTTTTCCTGCGGTTTGCCCCTTCTTTTGACCATAACAGTTTTACAGGCCTGGATGAAAAAGGAAGGGGTCGATCTAACGGTAATCGGACTCATGGCACTGGTAGGGCTCCCATATACCGTAAAGTTCCTCTGGGCCCCTTTCCTGGACCGATTTGCCCTGCCGTTTATGGGCAGGAGAAGGGGATGGCTCCTGATCGCACAGGTGTGCCTTATCTTTTCCATTGCCGGACTGGGGCAAACGAATCCCGGGGAAAGCCCATGGATGGTAGCCTTTGCCGCCCTTCTGGTTACATTTTTCAGCGCCTCCCAGGACATAGTAGTGGATGCCTACAGGCGGGAAGACCTTTCCGACGAGGAACTTGGTTTCGGCTCCGCACTGTATATAAACGGGTACAGGGTAGGTATGCTGCTCGCCTCCGGCGGAGGTCTTATAATGGCGGATCACATTTCCTTCTCGCTCGTTTACCTGGCTATGGCTGCCTGCATAATACCGGGTCTTATTACAACCCTCCTGGCCCCCGAGCCTGAAATAACAATGGGCACCCCTAAAACCATCAGAGAGGCTGTGCTGGATCCCCTGGTGGAATACTTCAGCAGAAGCGGTGCCGTCTGGATTCTGGCCTTTGTACTTTTCTACAAGATCGGCGACACCATGGCCAGTAACATGACTATACCCTTTTATCTGGAAATAGGGTTTTCAAATACAGAGATTGGCACTGTGGTAAAATTGTTCGGATTCTGGGCAACAATCGGGGGAAGTCTCATAGGCGGGATTATTATGTTTAAACTGAAAATACACCGCTCCCTCTGGGTCTTTGGTTTCCTTCAGGCCATATCCACTGCCGGCTTTGCCATTTTGGCCAGAATAGGCCATAGTATTCCGGCGCTTTCCGTGGTAATAGGCTTTGAAAACTTGAGCTCAGGAATGGGCACAGCCGCCTATGCAGCATTTATGGCCAGTATAACCAACAAGAAATTCACCGCTACTCAGTACGCTCTTCTCACCAGTCTGATGGGGGTACCCAGGGTCATAGCTTCTGCCCCCACCGGTTTCTTGGCCAAGATCATGGGCTGGGAATATTTTTTCATCGCCTGTACCCTCATGGCCATACCCGGTCTTTTGCTACTGCTGAAGTTCGCTCCCTGGGGCAGAAAATCCCCGATTTACACGGAAGCATAAATTCCCTAACCGCCGCTATCCTTGTACCTTCCGCAGTCAACAAGCTCTTCCAGCCCTGCACGGTCAAGAAACACTATGTTCCGGTCCTTTACCCCTATCAATCTTTGCGAGCTCATACCGGATATTATTCTGGACAGGGTTTCCGGAATGGTGCCGAGCAGCCCTGCCAGCTGGCCCTTTGATATGTTCAGCACAATTGAATCATCGTTCTCCTGTTCCTCGGCGAGTCTTAAAAGGTATGCGGCGAACCTGGCGGGCACCTCTTTCAGGGACAGGTTTTCAATCTGCATTGTAAACTCCCGCAACCTCCTTGAAAGGACTGCGAGCATGCCGAGTGCCAGGGCAGGGTTGGAGGAAATAAGCTCTACAAAGGCGGGCCTTGCAAAATAAAGGAGGCTGGAGTCTGTTATGGTTTCGGCGTTTGCCGGAAATTGCCCCCCGGAAAAGACCGATACTTCACCTATGGGCTCTCCCGGGCCGAATATATGCAGGATATGCTCTTTTCCTTCGGAGGACGCCTTGAATATCTTTACCCTCCCCTGCACCACGATATAAAAGCCGTTGCCGGCATCTCCTTCCAAAAATACCTCCTCTCCCTTTTGAAAGCCCATCTTTACTGCAATTTCAGCTATCTGTCTGAGCTGGTCCTCAGACAGACCTTCAAAAAGACTGGCGCTGGCAATTATATCCAGGTTCTGGAGCATATATTCTTCCTTTTTGGATAAAATTATCACCTTTTTGACTTAAGTCAATGAAATCCGCCCGTGATAAATTATAATATTAGGTGAAGCCCTACAGTATTTATAAAAATTTCGGCTAAGGGCGGTTTAAAAAGGAGGAAGAAATGAAATGCCCGGGACAGGACACCAGATATTGGAAACCAGGGGCAGTATTTGAGGTAAAATGCCCCAAGTGCGGTGAGCCTGTGGAGTTTTTCAAAGATGACCCGACTCGAAAATGCGGGAATTGCGGCCACAGGTTCCTGAACCCATCCCTGGATTTCGGATGCGCCTCTTATTGTCCATATGCAGAGCAATGCATAGGAAAGCTGCCTCCGGAGCTAATGGCCCAGAGAGAAGACCTCTTGAAGGACAGGGTTGCCATTGAGATGAAGCGTTATTTCCAAAAGGATTTCAAGAGGGTTGGACATGCGGTCAGGGTAGCAAGATATGCGGAACAGCTCGGCAGGAAGGAAGGGGGCAATCTGGCGGTTATTATGTGTGCCGCATATCTGCATGACATCGGCATGAAAAACGCGGAGCAAAAATATGGCAATTATGCCCTTGAGCATCACGAGAAAGAAGGCCCTTCCGTTGCAAGGGAGACATTAAAAAGACTCGGGGCAAAGAAGGAGTTGATTGAAAAAGTTTGCCAAATAATATCACATCACCACCACCCCGGTGAAAAGGAAGCAGTAAATTTCAAGGTAGTGTACGACGCGGACAGGCTTGCCGATATGGAGGAAAGGACAAAGAAAGACGGAATCAACCCGGAAAACCTCAGGAAGGAGATAGAAGGGTCCCTCTTTACCAAGAGCGGAAAAGATCTGGCAAAGAAGTTCTTTTTATCCGGAAATTGATTTACATGCAATCCCGGTAACTTCCAGGTACTTTTAACCCGGATTGTGCAGCAGACATCGTAGCGAGGGTTGCAAAACCCAAGTGAAACGCGAATTTGGAGCAATTTTGAACCGCAGGCATATTCATAAATATGTTGAGTATCAAAATTGTGAAAAGAGCGTTGCAGCAAGGTTTTTCAGGCCGCAGTAGTTGGCTGCTGCACAATCCGGGTTTAACAGCGATGCCCAAGGGGTGTATTACAGCAGAGCAGATTGAAAAATATATGGAGCGGAGGGCGTTGGAGAGCCCTAACAGGGCAAACCGGGATTTACGGGATCTCAAAGCTTTATATAACCGGGGGATCAACAGGGATATTGTTAAAGGTGGAGTGCTGGAGCCGGATTACCTGCCAATGGGTGAAAGGTTGAAAAGGGCGCTGGAATACAGGTGAAAGCAAAGAGACAAGGACAGCCCGTTTGTATTTCATTTCTCTGAGAAAGAGCTAAGATATATGATGCAGAGGCTTTGCAAAAAGGCAGATCTGAAACCTTTCGGGCTTCATGCTATCAGGCACCATGTGCTTAGCCGGTTGAATGACAGCGGCAAAGCCAGCTTGAAGCAAACTCAGGAATTTGCCCGGCACCGGAGACAATCTACTACGGAAGAATACCTTCACAGTATTGGCAGGGCGCTGGGGGATGCAGCCGAGGTTTTGGATGGATTGGACACCAGTGAAAAATTTGAGATCAAAAAGTGAAAAAAAGATAAAACGGTACGCGAACCGGTACGCCAAAGTTAATACACACTCCACAAGTATGAATTAAAAAGCCGGGAAATATAGATTATGGCGGAGAGAGAGGGATTCGAACCCTCGGTACACCTTTCGGCGTACACTCGCTTAGCAGGCGAGCGCCTTCAGCCAGCTCGGCCATCTCTCCGTTTTTTGGCGGAGGGAGTAGGATTCGAACCCACGGTCCCTTTCGGGACAACGGTTTTCAAGACCGCCTCCTTCGACCGCTCGGACATCCCTCCTTTTTATAGTTGATTTATAACAAATTAAGAAATACCAGTCAAAGCCTAATAATAATCGGATTTTGCAGAAAATATATTGTCGCAGGGTTTAACCGAGGGCATTTATAAAAATATAATTATTTTGACAATAATATGTCCTTTTTATATCTATAAAGGTTAAAAGAGATTTAAAGGAAAAAATACATGAATAAGGAAAAATCCAAATTTTTGGATCAGTTTACGCCTCATTTTCAAAAAGTTAATGAGGAGCTTGAAAAGGTTATGGACTCGAAGATTCCTTTGATTAGGGAAGCTAGGAGGTATATTTTGCTCTTTGGGGGCAAAAGGTTAAGGCCCCTTTTCTTTCTATTGTCCTGTGAGCTTTGCAATTACAGGAAGACCGATGTATATGCCTTGTCTGCCATATTCGAGTGTCTTCACACGGCCAGTCTTTTACATGACGATGTACTTGACAACGCCACACTCAGAAGAGGAAAATCCTCGGCCAATCAGGTTTGGGGTAACTCAGTTGCGGTGCTGATAGGAGACTATCTTTTCTCCAAGTCCTCCGGCATAGCATTGAAAAAGAAGCATTCGGGTTTTTTGAAGCTCCTTGCGGAAACCTCCACAAAGATGACCGAAGGACAGATTCTGGAGCATCTTAATACACACAATTGGAATATAGAAAAGAGAGAATACATAAGTATTATTACATTTAAAACAGCCAGTCTTATATCAGCCGCCTGTGCAGGAGGGGGCATAGTAGCGGGTGCAAAAGAGAATTATGTAGGGGCCCTGGAAAATTACGGACTCAATATGGGTATCGCCTTTCAAATCATCGATGACATTATGGACTATACCTCCAATGTGGAGGTAACAGGGAAAACCCCTGGCAAAGACCTTAGAGAGGGTAAAATTACCCTCCCTCTGATTTATGCTCTTTCCTCTATGGAACAGGGAGAAAGGGAAAGGCTTGAGCTTTTATTTAAAAACGGAAAGGCGTCAAACTCCGATTATTCCGATTTGATAAACTTTGTAAGAAAGAACGGCACAATAAACCGCTGTAAGAAGGATGCCCGGGATTTTATAAGCCTTGCGGAAAAACACCTTGATTGTTTTCCGGAATCCCCTGCAAAAGACGCCTTTTCCGGGTTGAACAGCTTCATCTTGAACAGGGGGCGTTAATTGTGGGTAAACAAGGAAGGCTCATCCGTGTTTTTCCTTTAGGGATTTCAAGGTGTCAGGGGAAGGGATCTTTATAGTTTTTTGCCAGGCCCAAAGACGGCGGGCCTTGCGGTGGCTTATATCGGAAAGGGTCAAGGCATTGCGAACACTAAAATTTGAGAGGTTCGATTATGTGGATAAAATACCCCGGTCCTGTAACGGAAAGGATCGAGCTTTTGGGGCGCCCCGAGCTTTGCACTTATTTGGTTAAAGGCGATACCTATGCCCTGCTGGGCGGGTCCATGGCACATGTTTTTCCAGACGTTTTAGAACAATTAAATCACCTGGACATAGACCTGGAGAAGATAAGGCAATTAATGCTCCTTCACAGTCATTTCGATCATTTAGGTATGGCCCCTTATTTTAAAAAGAAATTGCCATGGATCAAAATAGGCATATCCAGGAACGGGGCCGACATATTAAAAAATCCAAAGTCCTTAAAGGTAATACAGGAATACAACAATTCCCTGTTAAAGGAGAACGATCGGGCAGAGCAAATGGAGCCAATGAAAATCATCAGAGAGGGTTTCCCCGTGGACTACACATTGGACAGGGGTCTGGAGCATGACCTTGGAAATGGGGTAAGGCTATACACTATCCCCACCCCGGGCCATTCCGTATGCTCCGTGACATTATATTTTCCAGGGGAATATGCCCTGTTCCCGTCCGACAGCATGGGGGTGTTGACAGAGGAGGCACTGCTGCCCATGGGAACCTCCAACTTTGACGATTTTCAGTCGAGCATACAAAAACTGAATGATATAGGTGCGGAGATAGTTTGCCTGGAACATTGCGGCGCCATGACTCCTCCTGATGGAAAGGAATTCCTTAAGAGGGCCAAGGAGGAAGCAAAGGAATTCAGGTCCAGGATAAAGGGGATCTATAGTGAAAATAAAGATGTCGGGTCAACGGTGGAGGAGCTTCAAAAGGGTTTTTCTTGCATCCTGACCGGAAAAGGTATAATGCCGGAAGACCTATCCAGGAATCTCCTGGAGAGAACGGTAAGATTCATTGTGGGACTTCGATAGAGATCGAAAGTTTAACTCCTTTTGTTTAGCGGACCAAAAAAGGCGGACCCGGCAGGGCTTGGGGTTGGAAAGGGAAGATGATCGCAGGTATATCAATCGTGAGCTAAGCATTACATACCCTCCTTACTTCACTTATATCCGTCAATCCCTGGAATACTTTTAATATACCGTCCTGTTTCAGGGTGGTCATTCCTTCCCTGAATCCCTGGGTGAATAATTCCTCTGTAGGGCTTTGTTTCTTTATCATTTTTTTAATCTCAGCAGATCCTTTCAATAATTCATGGATTCCCAGTCTTCCTTTGTATCCGGTATGTGCACATTCCGGACACCCCTTACGTCTAAATAAGGTCAAATCGGGTTTGTATTTTATGCCGGTGGCCTGGAAATATTCTTCTCCATAATCATTAACTATCTCGTCGAATTCTTCCCTGGAAGGATGGTATTCCTCCTTGCATTCCGCACACAGGCTTCTTACAAGCCTCTGGGCAAGGACTCCTAGAAAAGCATCGGAAAAGTTGAGGGGATTAAGCCTCATATCCAGCAGCCTGGTCAAAGTCTCCGGGGCGCTGTTCGTATGCAGGGTGGAAAGCACAAGATGTCCTGTAAGGGAGGCTTCTATACCGATGGAGGCGGTTTCGTGGTCTCTCATCTCGCCTATCATAATCACATCCGGATCCGCCCTTAGAAAGGCCCTCATTATCCTCGCAAAGTTGAGTCCTATTCCGGGCTTGGCCTCCACCTGCCTGAGGCCGTACTGGGTAATTTCCACGGGGTCTTCAGCCGTCCAGATCTTGATTCCGGGTTTATTTATATAACTCAGGGCCGAATGAAGCGTTGTAGTTTTGCCTGACCCGGTAGGGCCTACCACCAACACCAGCCCATAGGCCCGGGACATGATCTCCTTCAGGTTTTCTAAGTTGAATTTGCTGAGACCCATTTCATCCAGATTCATGGCCCCACCCTTTGCCAGAATCCTCAGCACTGCATCCTCGAACCCGCCAGAGGTAGGCAGGGTAGCCAGTCTGAGTTCGAAGGATGGAAATCCCTTTCTTTTGAATTTTATCTTTCCGTCCTGAGGAAGCCGTCTCTCCGCTATGTCCAGACCAGCCATTATCTTAAGCCTGGAAAGGACGGCCCTGGCCATGGTATTCGGAACCTGCATAAATTCATTGCAAACCCCGTCCTGCCTGAAACGGATGTCAGTCAATTTTGTTATTTGAGAAGGCTCTATATGGATATCGGAAATCCCCCTTTGGTAAGCATTCAATACAATTTGGTCCACGATCCGTACAACCTGGCTGGAGGACTCGTTGAATTCCTCCTCTTGATAATCCTCCTCTTCTTCTTGGGCCTCCAAGGTGATTTCGGGCACGATGTCCATATCTGCGTCTTCAAGATTAAGGGTGGGGTCCGGTTTTTTCTCCTCGAAGAAATGCCTGATAAACTCCTCGATATCTTCCCTTATTCCCACGGACAGAGAGATTTTCTTGTTTCTTATCAGGGAATTAATATGGTCCACCCTGTTCAGGTCCAGAGGGTCTTCTATCAGGATCTCAAGTCCGTCCTTTCTCCATCTTATGGGAACCCACAGGTCATAGAGAAGGAAGGACCTTTTAAGCTTGGAGATAATATCAATGGGTATGGGGATGGCGGGATCAAACGTCCTGAACGGGTACCCGTAAAAGTTTGACAGGGATTTTCCCAGGTCCTCCTTTTTTACTTTGAATTGTTCTATCAGGATGAACTCTATGCTTTTTTTTGCCTTTTTGGAAAGCTTGAGGGCCTTTTGCAACTGGTCGATGGAAACCAGTCCCTCATTCAAAAGGTAATTATACTTGGAGCCGAAAGAGAGCCCCGCTTTCAGGGCCTGTATCCTGTCCTTCAATTCCTTGCTTTCAAGGCCCAAATTTTCTGCATCCTTAAACAGGCTGAGCGCTATTTTCCTTTGGCCCATTTTCTCGGTTTCCTTGCCGAGCAGAAATTTAATATTTGCCTTTTCCTGGTCCCCTTTGGTGTAGTTAACGAAAGTTTTTTCCATATTCCTTAGTGCCTCTTCCGGGGAATGGGTCTGGAAATAGCACTCAATGAGCCCTGGGATTATTTCTTCAACTGGGTGTTTCAGTTTTAATAATTTTTCATATTCCCTTATGCTTTCATCATACAGCCCAAGCTCCTTAAAGGCGGATGCACTCTCCAGTAAGGGTTTTGCCTCTTTGCTGGCGGAAAAGGTATCCTTTATAATTGATATGTGTTCCTTGGGTATCTGGGAATAATCCACTTCAGGCTCATTTTCGGAGTCGGAGATATCCTTTTTCAACACCGCTATCTTATCTTCTATTTGTTTCCTCTGTTCGGCTCCAAGTTGATCGCCCTGGTCTGATATAAGCCTTTCGAATATGTCAAGGGCTTCTTGGCATAGCCCCATTGAATGGTAAAGATTAGCTTCTGTTGTCTTTTGTTCTATGTCCTTTGTTTCTATTGCTTGATGCGCATCCATTTTTTTAAAGCTCTTTTGTATTGCCCTCGGTATCTAACTGTTTTGTTTTTTGGCCTTTCATAATAAGACTATCGGCCTCACAAAAATTTCCTGTATAATTTATTTTTTTTAAGGGATGGGATCAAGATATCACAGTTTAGCCTTACCATTGCAGCCTGGGAAAAATTAGTCATCCAGATCAATATATATCCCGCGTCTACCCTTCGAATATATATTCTGTCGTAGGCGTATATAAGCTCCGCCTCCCGGATTTCCTTCAGGCTCTCCAAAAATTCCATCCAGTCTTTGTCTTCAATGTCCAGGGATATGGAATCCGATACCTGTTGAAAAATAACACGTCCTTTAGAAGAGAGTAAAAGGGCGCCCTTGATCTCCTTTAGTGCCATAATATCCTTAAAAATATCCTTCATTGAAAAATATCTCCCTGAGCATGGTCGGACTATTCGGTTAATATCTGGACTATTTTCTCCCTTGGGCAGGATTTGGTGTATATAACCGTGGCATCCTTTTCCTCGGGTAACAGGATCATATCACCACCCTTACCGTTATCCATTATACAGGCCTTGAAATCACCTGCATCGATAACCTCCCCTAATTTTCGAGCACCTGCTATCAAATTGTTCCAGGTGCTGTCCTTGTAGGTATCCTGAATCATGCCTTTTGAGGCGAAGCTTTTTTCGATCCTTTTTAGTATGTTTCCCTCAAAGGAGTGTGAATCCTTTTCCTGTTTTGGCTTAACTGCAGGCGTTTTAGGTTTTTCGTTGGCTTCGTCCTTCAGCCTGGCGGATTCGAGCAATATGGACTGAAGCTCTGCTTTAATCCTTTTTTCCTTTACAGGGCACTTGTTTTGCAAGGACAGGGTAGCCTCTTCCCATGAAAAGATTTCCTGGGCAGCCTTTTCGTCCTTCAGGCTGCCCGCCCTGGCATCCAGAAGCAGGCCATCCTTGAAAAAGAGAATGCCCTGCCTTCCCTTTGTTTTTTCGGAAACCCTGATTGTGCAGGTTTTTTGTTCCATCTCAATCAATTGCAGGAACATCCCTGAAGAAATGCCGTGAAGGGTTCCTCCCTCTGATTCCATCCTGAGGGCGGTCATTATATTTCGAGCAAGTTCCTCTATATTAAAGGGCTTTTCTATATAGCTTATCGCACCTCCTTCCTTGGCCATTTTTTCCATTTGAGGGGTGCCGTAGCCGGTCATAACTATTACGGGGATTTCAGGGTAGTTTTCTATTATAAAGGACAGCAGTGTAAACCCGTCCATCTTGGGCATCTTTAAGTCAGCCACCACCAAAGAAATGGGCGTCTTTTCCACTGCTTTTTTGGCGATTAGTCCATCACCGGCAAGGGTAACCGAGAATGTGTCTTTATATTTTTCAAGCCCTTCCTTAAGCGATAAAAGAAGCGATTGATCGTCATCCGCTATTACTACATTTTTCATCATCTATCCCTACCCTCCTCCTGGGACGACGCCCTGTCAATATCCACTATTTTTAACCCGGCTACATATTCCATAGCCTCGTATCTTTCTATCTGGGCTATCTTTTTGATGATATAATTCAATTTGTCAACCTGCTCCATGATTACCTTCATTTTTTGGTAGTCCGCGTTATCCGGGCTTAGTCCGTAAAATATTTCTCTGGCCAGGTTATTGATCACCATGAGCGGCTGGTTTAACCTATGGGCCGCACCGCCGGCCATTTCCAGCACACCTCTAAGCCTTTCCTCTTCCAACCTGTCCTTCCTCTTTTTGATCTTGTTTGTTATGTTTTGCGCCATAAAGAAAATATAGTCGGGTGCCTGCTCTTCCCTTACGATGCAGGCCTTAAAATCAAGGTAATGTTCGCTGCCGTCCCTGCCCCTGACATTCAGAATGCCCTCTCTATGGCCTACAGCCAGGATATCAATAAGAAATATATCGAAAAAATCCCTGTAGCTTTCACCGAGGAATTCAACCAAGTATCTCCCAACCATATCATCCTTGAAAAAACCAAGGGAATTTGCACCGGCATGATTTATGTCCAGAACCGCACCTTCCAGGTTAATGGTAAATATGAAATCATTAAAGGTCCCCAGGAAAACTTTTGAGATCCCGCCCAGCCCTTTATCCTGGAGCCCTTTTTGCTTTTTTTTGGTTATATCCCACAGCACCCCGTCAAAAAATGAGATATTTCCTTTATTATCACATACCGCCTTGGCAGTTACAGCACACCAGATAGGAGTACCGTCTTGTTTTTTAAGGGGCAGGGCATAATTCTCCACAGAACCCTTCTTCCTAAGAAGCCTGTAGAAAACCTCGATTTGTCCTGATTCACGGTAAATGTCTGATACAGGAAATGCAAGGAACTCCTCTGATGAGGAAAATCCGAATATCTTGGCCATGGCTTTATTGCAGAATATTACTCTGCCCTTGGGTTCGGAGCGGAAGATTCCCACAGGTGTGTTATCAATCAAGCTGGTATAAAGCTCGGCTATTTCGTTTTTTATGTCTTTAGAGAGATATCCCATCAGGAGATACCCATATTTTTAAAATAAAAGAGAGCGGGGCTGGCCCCAATAGATTAACCAGGCATAAAAATTACTACCGGAAAAAAATTTCAAACCTTTCTATGTTGTTTTTGTATTTTTTTTCCCAGGGGGCAAGCTTTTCCTTCAGGGTATCAAAGAGCCCGAGTTCCATGGCTATCTCGTAGACGGATTCCGCCACGCCTTTGACCAGTCTTCCCTCTTCCGCATCTCCTGTGAATTCGGCCTTTCCGTTTTCGTACTTAAACTCAGCTACAAAAGGGTCGAGAAAATCGTAGGTTGAGGTTTTTTCCATGAACTTTTTTTTCAAGATTGTGGGAAACTGCGCTTTGATGCTTCGATCTTTCTTGATTATATCCTCAAGGGCAGACAAAAGCGCTTCCAGCATTGGAATAACGTCCGGAGATAATCCTCGCGAGGTTCCTTTTTCTGTTTGCTCTGCTTTTTCAGGGAAGTTTATCTTTTTTACATTAAAAAAACCGCCTGAATCCTTGCATTTTTGCATAAGGAGTGATCTCTGTTCCTGGGAATTATCCAATCCGGGTTCCGCCCATGAATACGAACCCCCTATCAACTCTCCATGGTTAAAGAAAAGGGCACCATAATCCTGACCGCTCCCTATATTTGCCTCTATGTAACCGGTCAGCCCTTCCTTTTTCATCTTTTTAATCAGGGCTTCAAGGTCGGTAAACTCAGAGCTAAGGCTGCTGTAAACCTCCTCTGCAGCGGAGATATTTGCCCAAAAATACAGCATTTCAGGGTCTATCTTGTATATATTGATAGTGAAGTTATCTTTTGCAACCTCTTCCAGTATGCGGTTAACCGAACCGGGTCCCCGTATCTCTTCTTTGGTGTTTTTATATGTGCTGCCAACTATCTCATCCTTGTCAAAAAAGGTTGCTGCCTCCGCCTTTTTTGATTTGAAATGGATACAGCTGGTACCAAATTCACCCTGGCAGTGTTCCAAGAGCTTGGGTAAGTCGATATAATAGCTGTTAATATTCTGCAGTATTGGATTTTCTTTTGGGATGATTATCATATGCTTGTCCTCTAACCGTTCAAAATTACCTTCTCCGTCTCAATCTCTCGATAGATAGACGCAGGCTGTCCTGCATCCTGGATATCGCAGATGCCAGCTCTCCTAACTCATCCTTGGACTTGACCTCCACCTCTGCGTCCAGTTCACCTACACTTATTCTGTCGGCAACCTCGGAAAGGGACCTTATATTCCCTGTAAGGCTTCGGCCATAGAAGAACACGATAAGCCCGACAATCACGATAATGCTGATCATAACCCCGGCATTTATATTTCTGACCCTCATTGCCTGTTTTTCACTGCTTCTCTCGAGCCTTTTTACCGGAAGCGTAAATTCATCCAGGTAGGTTGAGCTGTATATATAATAGGGGTAACCCTCCACCGGGGCGCAAAACATGAATTTTTCCCTGAATAAACCGTCGGGATCCTGCCAGGAGTAATACCCGCTGGATTCCTGTACGATTTTAACTCCGGTAAAGATCTTCCAGAACCCCCTGAAATTTTTTCCCATGGATTTTTTAAGACTGCTCATATCAACCCCTATTATATCCGGGTTGATGTCTGCCCAGGTTTTCCAGACCCCGTCAGGGCCGGCGGGTAACTCATAAAGAGAGGTGTAGCCTGTTAAACCCACCTTCTGTACAGCTATGTTCCTGAACTCTTTGTTGTTGTTAAAATTTTGTTTCTGCAAATCCGGATGGCTGTCCAGGTAAAGCTTGACCTGTGTAGCTACAGCTCTGGCATTATCCGCAATTTGTTTCTCGGCCATCTGGGTAACTATCTTTGAACTTTCCATGATAAAAAGATTTGTCAAACCCATTAATTGCCTTAACGAGAAAAAGGCCCCGAGCGCGAATGCTATGACTAAAGGTACAAGCAGGAAAAACATCAGTTTTCCCCTGAGTCCTATTCCTTTTATCCTGGTTGGAGCGGCCTTTGGTTTCTTGGCCTTCTCAGGTTTTGGCTTTTCCGGTTCCGGTTCTTCTTTGGGGGTTTCAACAGGGCTTTCTTCCTCGGGCTCATGCACGGGAGAGGGTTCTGAGAATTCTTCGCTAGGTGGAGCGGGTTTTTCCACCTCAATGAGGTTCCCGCAGTTTTTGCATTTAAATTTGGCCTTGTCCCCCTTAATTTTATCTGGCTCTATCTTGTACCTCTTACCACACTCCTCGCATGAAATAATCATAGCTAATCTCCTTATTTTATTTGAGGTTTTGCCATAAAAACCCGCGAATAAGCCAAAGGCCCTAATGAGTTTGGCCTAAATGTCCGGTGTATTCAAATCCCTCAATTTAATTTTACAATCGGTCTCTATGGGTGTACCTTATATAAAATAAACGTTGGGTTTGACCTGTTAGGTCAGGTTTCAATTTCCCTGATTTTTTCCACCATGGTCTGCTGGAATTCCACCCTTCTTTGTGCACGGGGAATCTGCCTGGCCAGTCCGTCTATAAGCTCAGCTGCCCTGTTTAAGGGGATAGCAGATAAACTTACTCCTATTTCCTCGGCTACATCTTCAAAAAAAACCTCCGCCATTGGCCCTACGGCTATGGCGAGTTGTCCCAGCAGGTAATCGGTAAATTCCTTGTCCAGATATTTTACTTCTCCTTTCGCCTCCTCAACAAGGCCCAGGTCCAAAAGTTTAGATATAATCCGTTTCAATGTAACAGAATCCAGCCCCGTATCCCTGGCTATTGAAGAAAGCTCGCTTCTCCCGTTCAGGGACATCAGAACCTTTAACGATTTGCCGTCCAGAGAAAGGTTTTCCATATCATCCCTGATCACCCTTTTAAACACTAAATCCGTTAACCTTCGGGAGGAGATATCCATGTCCTTTCCCCCTTTTTAACTGTTTTTATTGCCGTAATTTTAGGAGCTCTTTCCTGATTTCCGAGCACTCGCTTTTTATGGTTTTCTTTATGTCTTCAAGGGCATAGGCAATGGCCTCATTTACTGTCATTTGTCCTAAAAGGCTTCCGGCCTGTGTACCAGGTGCGGAGAGAGAGGCAGCCTCCTTTCCGGTTTCCTGGACCGCCTGCTTTTTTTCTTCCACAGTGGGAAACTCTTCCTCTTCGGTGGGAGCCTCTTTGACGGCCGCCTTGCCCATTGAAATATCTTCCTTTAATTTTTTAAATCTTTTTATGTCGTTATTGAGGATCCTTTTTTTATCCAACTCGGTCAGGTCCTTGTGGCCGATTACCTTTTCCAGATCGAAATATACGGATGACAAAAGTTTTGTGGTTTCAGGATGAGAATCAGCTCTTTTTGCATTCAGGTATTTGCCCACGCCTGCCAGCATTTTCAAGAATGAAAACAGTATCTTATCCTCTTTGAATTGCTCCTTTAAGTTTTCAATCTCCTTCAGAAATCTATCCACATTTTCATCGTTGATCTCCCAATCAAGCGAAAGAACTACTTCTTTAAGCCCTCTGATCGGATATTTTTCTTCGTCCTCGACGAATATATCATCCAGCCTGCTGTCCACCTCGGCGGTTATGGTATCATCTTGGTCATTGGACATGTTATCCCCTCATTAATGAAAGTGATTCTTTAGCGTGCCCACTGTCAAACTTATGGACCTTTTTAATGTGTTTACCACGTTTTCCCCGTGCAAGGCGCTTGCGGTAAATGAAGGCGCCTTTAATTCCTGGTTAAGATCCTTCTCCAGGACACCCGCCGGAATAAGGGATATGCCTTTATTTGCCAGGTCGATCTTATTATATTGAAATACCAGGGGAACCTTATGTATGCTTTTATTGTATTCAGCTAGATTTTCCTGAAGGTTTTTAAAGGCCAGTACGTTATGCTCCCTTCTGACGGACATGGAATCGGCTACAAAAACTACGCCGTCCACGCCCCTGAGCACCAATTTTCTGGTGGCGTTATATTTAACCTGCCCGGGTACGGTATATAGTTGTATCCTGATCTGGTAATTTTTTATTTTTCCGATATCTATGGGGAGGAAATCAAAGAACAGGGTCCTGTCGCCGCGGGTTTTTATAGTTACCATCTCGGTTTTTATTTTGGTCTTAAATTTATTATGGATATATTCCAAATTTGCGGTTTTCCCCCCTCTGCCGGGACCGTAATAGACGATTTTTACCTGAATCTCTTTTGTCTTCAGATTTACAAAGGCCATGTATTTTAATGCTTTTTAATAATAAAGATAGAAACCTATTTAAAAGGCAGCACATGATAAAAAATTACCACCGAAGGCTTAGCTGTTTGCTGATTGATCAAGGATCTTGGTTATTTTTTTAATGCTTTCAGCCACCTTCAGACGGAGAAACCCCAGGGAAAGATCTTTTCCGAAAATAGTACCCAGCAAAAAGTCGTCCTTTATTTTGCTGAAGTGGATATTTTCTTTCGCTCCTTTGTGAAACAGAAGAGAAAAATCGTCTTCCCCAATGAGCCTTGCCATAGTACTTACTGCGCCAAAGTTTCCAGCAGCCAGGGCCGCCAGGGCATATATATCATGCTTTAGCTTTCCGTCGTCAAGTGTTGCTATAATGTTCCCGGACAGATCAATCAGAAAAACACAGTGGGCCCCAATGTCGATAATCTCTTGCCTTAAGATGTTTTCAATTTCCTTAAGGTCTTTCTCATCAATGGTGTAATGAGTCATTAGGGTTCTCGAATTATAGTATGGAAAGTACCAGCACTTTTTATAACACTATAACACTTTTCATATTTATCATTTTTTTTAACAAAATCCAATAGGTATTTATTCCCTCGTTATTTTTTAAGCATTTTTTAACCTTCTGCATTATATCCCGCTTTTTTAAAGGAAGAAGGCATACCAGTTTTTTATTTATCCTCGTTTTTTGTGTATATTCTCGTATTCTCGAAAACTTCATTACCAATACTGCTCCTGAATTGCAAGCCAATAATTTGAAGTTAAACCCAAATTGTACAGTAGCCAACTACTGCGGCCTGAAAAACCTTGCTGTCCCGACATGTCGGAATTTCACAATTTTGATCCTCAACATATTTATGAATATGGCTGCGGTTCAAAATTGCTCCAAATTCGCGTTTCGCTTGGGCTTTTCAACCCTCGCTACGATGTCTACTGCACAATCTGGTTTGAATAAAAGTTGGTTCCGGTTTTGTGCCTTGGAAATATAAAACACGGGATTGGTGAAGCACAGGAAGGCATCTTTTAGATAATTTATTGACAGCGGATGATACCAATGATAGTTTGAAAGATATTTACCTTTCAACGAATCCCGGCTAATGATTTATAATTACCCTAAATTCAAAAAAAATGAGCATTTTTGAATATAAAAGCTTCGCAGCTGTTGCCGGCATATTGGTTTTTGGCAATTACATCTTCCAACGAACTTAACTCGAAGTATCAATAAAGTTCGTTTTTCATGGGATGCCGCTTGCGGCATAAATTAGCTTTTTAAGAAATACGAGTTACGCAGGTCTCGCAACGGGAAAAAGAGAGGATAGGCTTATGCACCATTCCATAAAAAGGTGTGCTGTAATAGGGGCAGGGGTTATGGGGGCAAATATTGCCGCCCAGCTTGCAAATTCAGGATTCGAGGTGGTCCTGCTCGATATAGTCCCCCCTGAACTTACCGGGCAGGATGAAAAAAAAGGGCTTACCAGGAACAGCAAGGAATTCAGGAACAAGCTTGCCGAGGAGGGAATAAAGAAGGCATTAAAGTCAAGTCCTGCATCGTTTTATCTTCCCGAAAATTCCGCCCTTATTAGACCCGGCAACCTGGAAGATAACATGGAGTGGCTGAGGAATGTAGAGTGGATAATAGAGGCCGTGGTTGAGAGGATCGACATCAAGAGGGAGGTATTTAAACAGATCGAATCCGTAATGCTGCCCCCTGAAACAATAATTAGTTCAAATACCTCAGGGATATCAGTTGGGGCCATGTGTGAAGGCAGATCGGAAAGGTTTAAAAGGCAATTTGCCGTTACCCATTTTTTTAATCCGCCCCGGTACATGAAACTCTTGGAGATTGTGCCAGGCCCTGAAACCTCACCGGAAGTTATTCAGTGCCTCTCGGAAACATGCAAGAAGTTTTTGGGTAAGGGGATAGTGTACGCAAAAGATACACCAAATTTTATAGCCAACAGGATAGGTGTATACAGCCTGTTTTGCGCCGTACATAGAATGATGGACCTTGAACTTTCGGTAGAGGCGGTGGATCAATTGACAGGGCCTGTGATAGGCCGCCCTAAAAGCGCATCTTTCAGAACGGCCGATTTGGTGGGATTAGATATACTGGCCCATGTGGCGGAGAATGTATACAACGGGGACCCTGAAGACGAAAAACGGGATATGTTCCGGTTGCCCGATCTTGTAAGGCAGATGATTCAAAAGAGGTTGCTGGGTGAAAAAACCGGTCAGGGGTTTTACAGGAAGACCAGGGACAAGGAGGGAAACAGGGTTATATTCTCACTGGATTATAAAAATATTGAATACACCCCTCAAGATAGGGTTAAACTCGCGTCCCTGGAGGCAGCCAAAAATCTGCCGGATACCGGGAAAAAGCTTAAATCCCTCTACTACGCAGAGGACCTGGCAGGGAAATTCACCTTTTTTACCTTGACCGATATACTCATTTACTCTGCCAATCGAGTCCTGGAGATCTCTGATGATATCGTGAACATAGACAATGCCATGAAATGGGGATTCGGATGGAAAATGGGACCCTTTGAAACATGGGACGTTTTAGGGTTGGAAGAATCATTATCCAAAATCAAAGACGCCGACTATCCTGTACCCGGATGGGTTCAGGAGATGCTTGACGGGGGAAAATCCTCTTTCTACAGTAAGGAAGCCGGGGTGCTGTATTTTTATGACCTTGTTTCCAGGGATTACAAACAGGTTCCAGTCGAGCCCGGGATAATCCTGCTGCCTTCCTTAAAGGACAGGGAGAAAAAGGTAGCTGGAAACAAGGGAGCCAGCCTCATAGATATAGGTGACGGGGTTGCATGCCTGGAGTTTCATACAAAAATGAATGCCATGGGTGATGACATAATCAACATGGTTAACAAGTCCGCTGAAATAGTAAGCAATGATTTCGACGGCCTGGTTATAGGAAACCATGCTTCCAGCTTTTCCGCAGGAGCAAACCTGCCCCTTATACTTTTTACAGCCCAGGAAGAGGAATGGGATGA
Source organism: uncultured Desulfobacteraceae bacterium (assembly GCA_964655655.1). GTDB lineage: Bacteria > Desulfobacterota > DSM-4660 > Desulfatiglandales > B25-G16 > CAZZPR01. Next base: position 24,129 of record CAZZPR010000040.1, read on the forward strand.
CCTGCACATGATGATCAAGGCCTTTCAGGATTCATTTCTAAGGCTTAAATATCTGGATAAACCAGTTGTAGCAGCTCCCGCAGGTATGGCCCTGGGCGGCGGATGCGAAATCTGTCTGGCTGCAGACCGGGTTCGTTACGCGGCCGAGACCTATATGGGCCTGGTTGAGGCCGGGGTCGGGCTGGTTCCGGCAGGAGGGGGCACAAAAGAAATGTTGCTCCGGAATACGGAACACCTTTTTGAGGTCCAGAAGGGCGGGGTCTATCCAACACAAATCGAACTTATGCCGTTTGTTGCCCGGGCCTTTGAAACCATTGCCATGGCCAAGGTTTCCACATCCGGCCCTGAGGCCGTCAAGCTGGGATATCTAAGGGACACGGATAAAATGACAATCAACCGGGATTATCTGCTTGAGGATGCAAAAAAGACAGTTCTTGCCATGAACATGGAAGGTTATCGCCCGCCAAGGCCCGGCAAGGAGATTCGAGTGGCCGGAGAAAATGCCTTTGCCATGATCAGGCTTGCCCTGTGGACATTGCATAAACAAAATTATATCACGGAGCATGATATAACCGTGGCTGAAAAAGCGGCTTATATCCTTTGCGGTGGAAATGTGTTGCCTGATACCAGGGTCAGCGAGCAATATCTTTTGGATCTGGAAAGAGAGGTCTTTATAAGTCTTTGCGGGAATTTAAAGACACAGGCCAGGATTCAGCACATGCTTAATACCGGAAAACCCCTCAGGAATTGAGAGTTACAGGAGGCATTTATAATTATTTTGGGTGCATTCAGGGTAATATCGGAAGGATGCCCATAAATGGCTTGACAGGAGGAATTTACCATGAGAGAGGCGGTGATTGTTGCTGCCTGCAGGACTGCGGTGGGAAAAGCCCCGAGAGGAATATTAAAAGACACCCGCCCAGAGCATATGGGATGTACAGTGCTGGGTGAGTTGCTCAAAAGAGCGGGTGATCTTGACCCGGAGTTGATTGATGATGTGATTATCGGGTGTACGTTCCCGGAAGCTGCGCAGGGGTTAAATATGGGTCGTGTACTGGTGATGTCGATGGGGTGGCCGGACCGTATACCCGGGATGACGGTAAACCGTTTTTGTTCCTCCGGGCTTCAGTCTATTGCAATAGGCGCGGAAAAGATCATGTGCAACTATGCGGATGTTGTTATAGCCGGAGGTGTGGAAAGCATGAGCCAGATTCCTATGGGCGGAAACATGATGTATCCGAACCCCGCTCTGGTTGATACAAGGCCAGGTGCGTTTACAAACATGGGCATAACAGCGGAAAATGTTGCAGAAAAATACAAGGTAAGCCGTGATGAGCAGGATAAATTCGGCCTTAGAAGTCAGCACAGGGCAGAGAAAGCAATAAAGGCTGGCCGTTTTAAGAGCCAGATAGTCCCAGTAAAGGTTAAAATACAGAAAGAGTCGCCCAACGGGGGCTTCGAGTTCGAAGAAACCATTTTCGATATGGATGAGGGGATGCGCCCCGGAACATCCATGGAAGGCTTGTCCCAGATATCCCCGGTCTTTAAAAAGAATGGTACGGTAACAGCCGGCAATTCTTCCCAGATGAGTGACGGTGCCGCAGGTGTTGTGCTCATGTCAAAGGAGAAGGCCGAGGATTTAGGTTTAAAACCGATGGCTACCTTCCGGTACCATGCGGTTGAGGGTTGCCCTCCTGAATATATGGGTGTGGGGCCATCCGTAGCGATTCCCAAGGTTTTAAAGATTGCCGGTATGAGCCTGGACCGTATGGAGCTCATAGAATTGAATGAGGCCTTTGCAGCCCAGGCTTTATACTGTATTAAAAAGCTGGGTATAGACGAGGAAATAACCAATGTGAACGGGGGGGCTATCGCCCTGGGCCATCCTCTGGGGTGCACGGGGGCAAAGCTTACCACCCAGTTGATATACGAAATGCAAGGCAGGGGTCTCAGGTGGGGATTGGTTTCCATGTGCATAGGTTTTGGCATGGGGGCTGCTGCTATCCTGGAAATTGAGGATTATAAATAAATAAAGGGCGAAAGATGTCAAAACAAAGGCTTTTTAAGGGCGGGGAATTTCTTATAGTAGACGCAATTCCTGAGGAAGTGTTTACCCCGGAAGATTTCAACAAGGAACAGCTTATGATAGGAAGATCTGCAGAGGAGTTCGGGACAGGAGAGATAGCCCCCAGGAGGGAAGAATTACAGGAGACCGACCCGGAATTGATAAGGAAACTTTTGACGGATGCCGGGGACCTCGGGCTTCTTTCTGCCGATATTCCGGAAATCTATGGAGGATCGGGCCTGGACAAGGTCAGCTCGGTACTGGTTACGGAAAAGGTCAATCAGGGAATCGCCTCTTTCCTGGTTGCCTACGGGGTTCAAACCGGTATCGGCAGTCTCCCCATAGTATTTTTCGGTTCTCCGGAACAAAAGAAGAAATACCTGCCGAAACTCTCCGCCGGTGAAATGGTAGGCGCCTATGCCCTTACAGAGCCCGAGCACGGCTCCGATGCGCTCACGTGCGAATCAAAGGCCGTGTTATCGGACGACGGCAAATATTATATTCTGAACGGGCAAAAACAATTTATATCAAACGCCGGGTTCGCAGACCTTATCTTGACCTATGCCCAGATAGACGGGGACAAGTTCACCAGCTTTATAGTAGAGCGTAAGTGGGACGGGGTTTCCTTTGATGAGGAAGAAAAAAAGATGGGAATCCACGGCACCTCCACCAGATCCATTATATTCCAGGACGTAAAGGTACCTGTGGAAAACGTATTGGGTGAGGTGGGAAAGGGCCATATAGTGGCCCTTAACACATTGAACATTGGCAGGTACAAATTGGGCGCGGCTACAGTGGGTGTAGCCAAGCTTCTAATTGGAGAGGCCGTTAAGCATGCCAAGACCAGGGTCCAGTTTGGAAGGCCCATATGCAAATTCGGGCTTATATCCCAAAAGATAGCGGAGATGGTTATAAGGACCTATATAAACGAGAGTATGGGCTACCGCACTGCGGGTCTTCTTGATCTGGCCCTCGGTGACATAGACCCGGCCAAAGAAGATGCAGGCAAAAAAACCGGAGAGGCCTTGAGAAAGTACGCACTGGAGTGTTCCATAAATAAAATTTTTGGATCGGAGACACTGGATTATGTTGTTGATGAATGCGTGCAGATAATGGGAGGTTATGGTTATATTCAGGATAACCTGGTAGAGAGCGCTTACAGGGATTCCAGGATAAACCGGATATGGGAGGGCACCAACGAGATTAACCGGCTGGTTATAGTGGACATGCTTATGAGGGCCGACCAAAAAGGTGAACTTCCCCTGCTTGAGTCCATAAAAAAGGTTACCGAAGAGCTTATATCTTACAGGCCGGATATGGGGGAGGCCGGGGAATTACTCGAAGATGAGCGGAAAATGGTGGGTATGGCCAAGAAAATTGCCCTGTTGTCCTCCGGGGCTGCAACCCAGAAATATCTGGAAAGCCTTAGAGAAGAGCAGGAGATTATGGGCCTGATAGCAGATATTATCATAGAGATCTTTGCAATGGAAAGCGGGCTTTTAAGGGCGCTGAAAAAGATAGACAAGGATGGCGTGGAAAAATCGGAGATACACATTGCCTGCACCAGGGTTTATATCAATGATTCGTTCCCCCGGGTAGATTTAATGGCCAGGCAGGTATTTGCAGCTATCAGCGAGGGGGAGGAGCTAAGAACAAGGTTGATGGGCCTGAAAAAACTAACTCGTTATGTGCCTGTAAATTCCGTTTCTCTCAGAAGAAAGATTGCAGAAAGTGTAATCCCCGCCTCTCGATATAACCTTAGCAAGATATAGCCGCCGAACCTTTATATTTCTGCAGCAAAGAGAATTCAACAAGGTAAAAAATGCAAAGCAGGCGGCCTTGAAATTGAAAAACGGGCAAGGTTTTACCAACGTCTGAAATTCCGATATAAGGATTAAACAAGAAACCTTGGCTACTGAAGAAATTCT